>JANMHY010000361.1:0-13240 GCA_031375525.1 Burkholderiales bacterium | reverse complement strand
CTGGCCAACCACCGCGACGAGGTCGTCTGGAAAGATATGCGCCGCAACGAGCACCTCAAGCGCGGGCTGCAGCGCGCCGGATTCAGCGGCGGCTGGCCGCACTTATTGCTCCCCCTGGCCCCCTCCGAGAGGGGGTACCCGTATGAATGACGACCGGCCTATCGGCCGGGTGGCCGCTTCGCGGCGGCGCGTCGTGTTGGCGTCGGCTGCCTGTTCGCTCGGCCTTGCCGGTTGCCTGCGCCGCGACCTCGGCAGCCTGCGCTTCTGGGCGATGGGCCGCGAGGCGGAGGTCGCCGGCGAGTTGCTCGCCGACTTCGAGCGCGAGCATCCGGGCATTCGCGTGCGCATCGAGCAGTTGCCGTGGAGCGCCGCGCACGAGAAGCTGCTGACGGCCTTTGCCGGCAGCGTGCTGCCCGACGTGGCACAGCTCGGCAACACCTGGCTGCCCGAGCTGGTGGCGCTGGGCGCACTCGAGCCGCTGGATGCGCGTATCGCCGCTTCGCCCGATGTGCCCGCGGCCGACTACTTCGGCGGTATCTGGGACACCAACGTCGTCGATGGCCGGCTGTACGGTGTGCCGTGGTACGTCGACACGCGTGTGCTGTTCTATCGGCGCGACCTGCTGGCCGCGGCCGGCGTCACCGAAGTGCCGACGCGCTGGGACAACTTCCAGGCGGCGCTGCACCAGCTCAAGCGCCATGTCGGCCGCGAGTGCTACGCGATCTTCCTGCCGATCAACGAATACGCGCCGCAGGTCGCGCTCGCGTTGCAGCAGCCGGGCGATGCGCTGTTGCGCGACGGTGGCCGCTACGGCAACTTCCGCGGCCCTGGTTTCACGCGCGCCTGGCGCTTCTACCGTTCGATGTTCGAGCAGCAGCTCGCCCCGCCGGCTTCCGACAGCGAGATCGTCAACCTGTGGGACGAGTTCGCGCGCGGCTACTTCGGCTTCTACATCAGCGGCCCGTGGCAGATCGGCGAGTTCCGGCGTCGCTTGCCGGCCGCGATGCAATCGGCCTGGGCGACAGCGCCGCTGCCCGGCCCCGACGGCCCGGGCGTGTCGATCGCGGGCGGCTCGAGCCTCGCGGTGTTCTCGCGTTCGCGCAACAAGGACGCGGCGTGGTCGCTCGTGCGATACCTGTCGCGCCCCGAGGTGCAGCAGCGCTTCTACGACGTGAGCGGCAACCTGCCGCCACGGCGCAGCGCCTGGGCCGGTGACACGCTCGCGAAGAGCGAGCCGGCGCGGGCCTTTCGCGAGCAACTGGAGCGCGTGCGGCCGGTGCCCAAGGTGCCCGAATGGGAGCGCATCGCAACAGAGATCAAGCTCGTCACCGAGGCCGTGATGCGCGGCGTGCAGGGCGACGGCCGGGCGCTCGAAGAGCTCGATGCGCGCGTCGACCGCATGCTCGAAAAGCGCCGCTGGATGCTGTCGCGGGCCGTCTCATGATGCGGGGCCGCCTCGCGGGCTGGGTTTTCGTCGGCCCCGCGATGTTCGTGATCGCAGTGTTCTTCGTCGTGCCGGTGGCCGCCGCGTTTGTGATGAGCTTCACCGACTTCGACATCTACGCGCTGGCCGACATCGCCAACCTGCGCTTCGTCGGCCTGGACAACTACGCGAACCTGCTGCGCACGCCTTTGTTCTGGCAGGCACTCGCCAACACCGGCTTCTTCGTGCTGGTGGGCGTGCCGTTGTCGATGGCCGCATCGCTCGGCGCAGCGCTGCTGCTGAACTCGCCGCTGGCTCGCTTGCGCGGCCTGTTCCGCACGGCATTGTTCGCGCCGGTGGTGACGACGCTGGTGGCGGTGGCCGTCGTCTGGCGCTACCTGCTGCACTCGCGCTATGGCCTCATCAACCATGGCCTCGCGCAACTCGGCATCGATCCGATCGACTGGCTGGGTGACCCGCTGTGGGCGATGCCGGCGATCGCGCTGATGTCGGTGTGGAAGAACTTCGGCTACAACATGATCATCCTGCTCGCCGGCTTGCAAGCGATTCCGCGCGATCTGTACGAGGCGGCCAGTCTCGACGGCGCCTCGCACTGGCAACAGTTGCGTGACGTCACGCTGCCGGCGCTGGCGCCGATGCTGCTGATGGTCGGCATCCTGACCACGGCCGCGCACTTCCAGCTCTTCGCCGAGCCCTACGTGATGACGCAGGGCGGCCCCGCGCAACGCACCGTGACCGTCCTGTACTTCATGTACGAAGAGGGCTTCAAGTGGTGGAGCCTGGGCTCTGCGTCGGCCGTCGCCTTCCTGCTGTTCATCATCATGTTCGCGTTCACGCTGCTGCAAATCCGCGTGTCGCGTAAAGCAGAGGCGCTGTGAAGCATCACGCGCGCAGCCTCGCCGTCAACGGCGCGCTCGCGGTGATCGCCGTGCTGACGCTGATGCCGCTCGCGTGGATGGTGTCGGCCTCGCTGATGGCGCCAGGTGAGGCGAGCCGCTTTCCGCCGCCGCTGCTGCCGCAAGCGCCGACGCTCGCCAACTACCGCGAGTTGTTCGCCACCGTCGGCATCGGGCGCCAGTTCGTCAACAGCGTGGTGATGGCGGCAGGCGCCACCGTGTTGTCGCTGAGCTTCAACGTCGCGGCCGGCTATGCCTTCGCCAAGCTGCGCTTCGCCGGCCGCGAGCGGCTGTTCCGCACCCTGCTCGGCGCGCTGGTGATTCCGGCGCAGGTGACGATGATGCCGCTGTTCCTGATGCTCGAGCGCATGGGCCTGGTCAACACGCTGCCCGGCGTGCTGGTGCCGTGGCTGGCGGGCGTGTTCGGCATCTTCCTCGTGCGCCAGTACGCGCTCTCGATCCCCGACGAGCTGCTCGAAGCCGCACGCATCGACGGCGCCAGCGAGTGGCGCATCTTCCGCGACGTGGTGCTGCCGCTGCTGAAGCCTGTCCTGATCACGCTGGCGCTGCTGAGCTTCCTCGGTGCCTGGAACGACTTCATGTGGCCGCTGATCGTGCTGTCCGACCGCGACCTGCAAACGCTGCCGGTCGCGCTGGCCGCGTTGTCGCGCGAGCATGTGTCCGACACCGAGCTGATGATGGCCGGCGCAGTGGTCACCGTGCTGCCCGTGCTCGTGCTGTTCCTCGCGCTGCAGCGCTACTACATGCAGGGGCTGCTGATGGGCAGCGTCAAAGGATGAGCATGGCAAGGCGCTTGCTGACCGCTGCCGCTGTGTGCGCCGCGACGCACGCAGCGCAGAGTGCGCCACTGCGCCACGAACTGCTTGACGACTTCAAGAACGTTGCGCTGTGGCAGGCCTCGGCCTCCGACCAGGTACGCGCCGCGCTGCGCGTCGACGCAAGTGATGGCAGCCTGTGCCTGGACTACGACTTCGGCGGCGTCTCGGGCTACGCGGTGATGCGCCGCGAGCTGCCGGTGGAGTGGCCGCAGCACTTCGAGTTGCGGCTGCGCTTCAAGGGCGCGGGCGCGGTCAACGATTTGCAGATGAAGCTGGTCGATGCGAGCGGCGACAACGTGTGGTGGATGAATCGACCAGGCTTCCCGCTGCCCGCGCAGCTCACCGAGATGAAGCTGCGGCGACGCCATCTCGACTTCGCGTGGGGACCGACGGCCGATCGCACGTTGCGGCAGACGCGCTCCGTCGAGTTCGTGATCGCGGCGGGACAGAACGAAGGATCGGGCGGCCGCGGCTCGCTGTGCGTCGCGCGGCTCGAGCTGGCCGAGCGCGCGCCCGACCCTTCGCCTTGGCCCGAGCCGCGAAGCCGCGCGCGCGGCGGCACGCTCGACCTCGACTTCCTCCATGCGCGCGAGTTCAAAGGCGTCGCGCTGCGCTGGCCCGCCGGCGCGCCGCGCGCGCTCGACTACGCGCTGCTGGCCTCGGACGACGGGCGCCGCTGGCGGCGCCTGCGCACGGTCACCGGCAGCGATGGCGGCCTCGACGCGATCTGGTTGCCCGAGAGCGAAGCGCGCCATCTGCGCGTACAGCTCGCGACGAAATCTGCGGAGCCGACGCCGCTGCCAACGCTGGAGTTGCGCGACACCGCGCAGTGGTCCGACTTCAACGCCGTGCTCGCTGAGCTGGCGCGCGACGCGCACCCGGGCGAGCTGCCGCGCGCCTTCCTCGGCCAGCAGAACTACTGGGCCCTGGTAGGCGTCGACGGCGGCGGTGAGCGCTCGGCGCTGCTGTCCGAGGACGGCGCGATCGAGATCGGCCGCGGTGGCTTCAGCCTCGAGCCCGCCGTACAGATCGACGGCGGCACGCCGCTGACCTGGGCCGACGTGCAGGCCTCGCAGTCGCTGCGCGACGGCTACCTGCCGCTGCCCGCGGTGCACTGGCGCCACGAGGCCTTCACGCTCGACATCGAGGCCGTGGCCGACGGCGAGCGCAACACGCCGCAGGCGCTGGCACGCTACACGCTCGTCAACCGCGCAGACCGCGCGCGCCGCTTCACGCTGCTGCTTAGCGTGAGGCCGTGGCAGGTCAACCCGCCGCAGCAGTTCCTGACCACGCCGGGCGGCGCGAGCCCGGTGCGCCAACTCGCGTGGGCCGACGGCGTGCTCGCGGTCAATGGGCGACGCTTGCTGCGGCCCACCGAGCCGCCGCGCGCGGTCAGCGCCGCGCCGTTCGACGCCGGCGTATCGCTCGACGTGCTGCGCAACGCAGCGGCGCTCACCGCGCTGCAAGACCCGCAGTCGCACGCGTCGGCGCTGCTGCAGTTCGACATCACGCTGAACGCGGGCGAACGCCGCACGCTCGGCTGGTCCGCGCTGCTGACCAAGCAAGCCGCGCCGCCCGACATCATCAACGGCGCGGCGCTCGATGCGCGCTTCGACAACGTAGCCGCGCGTTGGCGCGAGCGCTTGAACCGCGTCACGCTGACGCTACCCGCCGACGCGCAACCGATCGCAGACACACTACGCAGCACGTTGGCGCAGATCCTGATCTCGCGCGACGGCCCGGCGCTCAAGCCCGGCACGCGGTCCTACGCGCGCACCTGGGTGCGCGACGGCGCGATGATGGTCGCAGCGCTGTTGCGCCTGGGTGAAGTCGACGCGTCGCGCGAGTTCGTCGACTGGTTCGCCGGTTTCATTTTCGACTCGGGCAAGGTGCCGTGCTGCGTCGACTCACGCGGCGCCGACCCGGTGGCCGAGAACGACAGCCACGGCCAGTACCTGTACGCGGTCGCCGAGGTCTGGCGCCACACGCGCGACCGCGCCTGGCTGGCGCGCCACTGGCCGACCGTGCAGCGCGTGCTGGTGTATCAGGAGGGCCTGCGTCAAAGCGAGCGCGGTGCGCGCAACCGCGAGCGCGGGCGCGAGCACCTGTTCGGCCTCATGCCGCCGTCGATCAGCCACGAGGGCTATGCCGACAAGGCCGCGTACTCGTACTGGGACAACTTCTGGGCCCTGCGCGGCTACAAGGACGCGCTGCAGATCGCGCGCGTGCTCGGCCACGAGACCGAGGCGCAGCGCTGGTCGGCGTGGACGGCATCGTTCGAACGCGAACTCGGCGCGTCGATCGCCGCGACAGCAGCCCACCACCGCATCGACTTCATTCCAGGCGCCGCCGACCGCGGCGATTTCGACCCGACCTCCACAACGATCGCGCTCAACCCGGTGCAGGCCGAGCTGCCGCCCGCGCTGCAGGGCGCGACCTTCGAACGCTACTGGCGCGAGTCGCTCGCGCGCGCGCAAGGAAAGCGCGAGTGGAAGGACTACACGCCCTACGAGCTGCGCAGCGTCGGCGCGCTGGCACGCCTGGGTCACGGCGCGCGCGCCCACGCGATGCTCGACTTCTTCTTCCGCGACCGCCGGCCCGCGGCCTGGAACCAGTGGGCCGAGGTCGTGCGGCCGGGTTACCGTGAGCTGGCCTTCGTCGGCGACCTGCCGCACGCGTGGGTGGCGTCGGACTACATCCGCTCTGCCCTCGATCTGTTCGCGTACGAACGCGAGGCCGATGCGAGCATCGTGGTTGGGGCGGGGTGGAAGCCCGAGTGGCTGACGCAGGGGCTCGAAGTGCGCGGCCTGTCGACCGCCTTCGGCAGGCTCGGCTACACGCTCGAACGCGCGAGCGACGGCTGGCGCTTCACGCTAACGCGCGGATTGCCCGACGCGAGCGGCGGCGTGCAGTTGCAATGGCCCGGCGACGGCGCGCTGCCGCTGGCGCGGGCGGGCGGTCGTGAGCTGTCTTGGAACGGACGCACGCTGACGTTGCCGGCAGCAACTGGCACGCTCACATTGATACGGCGCTAAGGAAGCAGAGAGATGTTTTCGATCGACAACGCGGCCGGCTTGCGGTTCGAGTTCAATCACAACGGGTCGCTGCGCCACCTGCGCCTGCACGACGTGCATGTCAACCTGCTCGTCGGCAACGAGGTCGAGGGCGGCCCAGCCAACCTGTGGCTGCGCGTGCATGACGACACGGCGCGTGTCGAGCTGGTGCCGCTGCTGGGCCCATGCTCGCCGCTGCGCCTGCGCCGCGACGCTGAGGGCCTGGAGGCGCTTGGCACGTGGCGCGATCTGCGTCTGCGCCTCGCGCTGCGCTTGGCGGCCGACTCGCCAGCGTGGTTCTGGCACCTGCGCGTGGACAACCTCGGCAGCGCCGCGCGCACGATCGAGTTGCTGCACGTACAGGACCTCGGCCTCGCGGCCTACGGCGCGATTCGCACCAACGAGTACTACGTCAGCCACTACATCGACCTGAGCCCGCTGCAACATGAGGAGCGCGGTTGGGTCGTCGCAGCGCGCCAGAACCAGGCGGTTGACGGCTGCCATCCCTGGGCCCTCATCGGCTCGCTGCGGCGCGGCGCGTCGTACGCCACCGATGCGTTGCAGGTGCTAGGCATCGCAGCGCGCGCCGGGGCGCCGCCTGCCGGGCTGGCCGACGGGCTGCCCGGCACGCGGCTGCAGCACGAGCACGCGCTGGCCGCGATCGAGGACGAGGCGCTGACGCTTAGCGCCGGCGCCAGCGTCGATCTCGGGTTCTTCGGTTGCGTGCAGGCCCATCACCCAGAGGCGACCGCGGACGCCGACCTGGCCACCGTCGATGCTGCTCTGGCGCTGCCCGAGGCGCTTGCGCCGGCTTGGGGCGACGAAGAACAAGAGGCCGTCGCGCCGGCACACACGCTGTTCTCCAGCGCGCCCCTGCTCCAGGTCGACGACCTCGGCGCCAGCGAGCTCGACACGCTGTTCAGTGCATCACGCCGCCACGAGGAACGCGACGACAACGCCGGCGCGCTGCTGTCGTTCTTCCACGCCGACGGCGCCCACGTCGTGCTGCGCGCGAAGGAACTCAAAGTCAAACGCCCGCATGGCCACATCCTGCGCAGCGGCAACGCGCTCCTACCCGACGAGGCGTCGCTGACCTCGACGCCGTGGATGGCCGGTGTCTTCCACTCGATGGTGACGCAGGGCCATGTCGGCATCAACCGCTTCCTATCGACCGTGCGCGGCTGGCTCGGCCAGTTCCGCTCGCACGGGCTGCGCGTGTTCGTGTCCATCAACGGCCGTTGGCAACTGCTCGGCGTGCCCTCGGCGTTCGAGATGCGGCCGGCCGCGTGCCGCTGGATTTACAAGCACGCCGGCGGCGTGATCGAGGTCGTCGCCGACGCGCGCGGCGACGCGCATGTGCTGAGCTTCTGCGTGCGCGTGCTCGCCGGCCCACCGCTGCCGATGCTCGCGAGCTTGCACGTCGCGCTCGCGGGCGACGACGGCGAGGACGGCGGCGCGGCAGAAGTGCGAGTCGATGCGCAGAGCGTCCTCGTCGCCGTGCCGCCGGGCAGCGGTCTCGCAGAGCGTTTCCCCGACGGCGGCTTTCGCATCGCACCCGCACCCGGCAGCCGCTTCGACCGCGTCGGCGGCGACGAGCTGCTGTTCGAAGACGGCGGCTCGCGTGATCAACCCTTCGTGTGCATGGGCTGCGAGGCAACGACCGAATTCGGACTGACGATCCGCGGTGAACTGACTTCCTCGTCGCCGCCGGCAGCCGCGACGCTGCACGCACCGCGCTGGCACACACCCGATGCCGATGCCGCGCAACTGGCCGACATCGTCCCCTGGTATCTGCACAACGCGCTGGTGCACTACCTCTCGCCGCGCGGGCTCGAGCAGTTCACGGGGGGCGGCTGGGGCACGCGCGATGTCTGCCAGGGCCCCCTCGAAATGCTGCTCGCGCTCGGGCGTCCCGAGCCGGTGCGCGACCTGCTGCTGCGCGTGTTCGCGGCGCAGAACGCCGACGGCGACTGGCCGCAGTGGTTCATGTTCTTCGAGCGCGAGCGCGACATCCGCGCCGGCGATTCGCACGGCGACATCGTGTTCTGGCCGCTGCTCGGCTTGGCACGCTTGCTGCTCGCCACCGAGGACGGCGCACTGCTCGACACGATCGTGCCGTTCCACGACGACGACGCGGCCACTGTCTGGCAGCACGTCGAACGCGCACTCGCGGTGATCGCGGCGCGCCGCATCGCCGGCACGCACTTGGCCGCCTACGGCCACGGCGACTGGAACGATTCTTTGCAACCAGTCGACGCAGCCTCGCGCGAGCGTCTGTGCAGCGCCTGGACCGTGACCTTGCATCACCAGATGCTCGAGACGCTGGCGCGTGCGCTGCGCCGCATCGGCCGCGACGCCGACGCGCAAGCGCTCGAAGACGAGGCGCGCGACGTACTGGCCGACTTCCAGCGCCTGCTCGTCGCCGATGGCGTGGTGGCAGGCTACGCGCAGTTCGAACCCGGCAGCGAGCGCCGGCTGCTGCTGCACCCGCAGGACAACGTGACGGGCGTGCGCTACAGCCTGCTGCCGATGATGCACGCGGTAATCAACGACATGCTCGACCCCGCGCAGGCGAAAGATCAACTGCGCCTGATCGAAGCGCACCTGCTCGGCCCCGACGGCGCGCGCCTGTTCGACCGCCCATTGCCCTACCGCGGCGGCCCCCAGCAGTTGTTCCAGCGCGCCGAGAGCAGTGCGTTCTTCGGCCGCGAGATCGGCGTCATGTACATGCATGCGCACCTGCGCTATGCCGAGATGCTCGCCCACCTGGGTGAAGCCGAGCGCTTCTTCGACGCGTTGTGCAAGGCGCATCCGATCGCGCTGCGCGAGCGCGTGCCAATGTCCGATCGGCGCCAGGCCAACTGCTACTACTCGAGCTCCGACGCCGCCTTCGCCGACCGCTACGAAGCGCACAGCCGCTACGACGACATCGCGCGCGGCCGCGTCGCGCTCGACGGCGGCTGGCGCATCTACTCCAGCGGCCCCGGCATCATGATCGGCCTCGTGCTCGGCCAGTTCCTCGGCATCCGCCAGGAGCATTCCACGCTGATCGTCGATCCGGTGCTGCCCTCGAAGCTCGACGGCCTTCGCGCCACGCTGACGGTGGCGCAGCACGAGGTGGAACTGCTGCTGCACGTCGGCCCGCTCGGGCACGGGCCGGCGCAGATCCACCTCAACGATCGCCCGCTGCCGTTCACGCGCGGCGCGAATCCCTATCGCACCGGCGCAGCCGAGGTGTCGATGGTGGCGGTGCTAGCGGCCTTGCAAGCCGGCGTGAACCGCCTGGTGGTTCGACTGGGCTGAGAGCGCATCAACAAGAAAGACGGGCCAGCACTTGCGCGCTGACCCGTTAAATTGTTTGGCGGAGCGGACGGGGCTCGAACCCGCGACCCCCGGCGTGACAGGCCGGTATTCTAACCAACTGAACTACCGCTCCAAACGGTGGCTGCGTTGCCGGATCGCTCCGCAAGTGCAGCCCAACTTGGCGTCCCCTAGGGGATTCGAACCCCTGTAGCCACCGTGAAAGGGTGGTGTCCTAGGCCTCTAGACGAAGGGGACCAATCCTTCACCACGACTTGAACCGCGCGCCTGCTTTGATTTGGTGGAGGTAAGCGGGATCGAACCGCTGACCTCTTGCATGCCATGCAAGCGCTCTCCCAGCTGAGCTATACCCCCATCGGAGTCAGTCGCGCCGTTCAAGCGAGAGCAAGATTATAGACGGGGTTCTAGACATGCGAGAGCCGCTCCAGGACAAGCTCGCGTGAGAACAGCGCCAGCACCGCATCGATCGATGGCGTCTGCGTGCGGCCGCAGACGAGTACGCGCAACGCGAGTGCGAGTTGCGGCATCTTCAGGCCATGCGAGGCCAGCGTGGCCTTGATCGCTGCGGCAATAGACGGCGCACTCCAATCGATCGTCGTCCACTGTTCGCGCAACGAGCGCAGCGCAGGCTTGGCGGCCTCGCTCACATGCGCGAGCAGATCGGCCTCGGTCGGCCACGCCGGCTTGAAGACCATGTGCAGCCAGTCGGCGAGCTCCACGGTCGTCGAGCAACGGTCTTTGAACAGAGCGCAAGCGCGCGCCAGGTGATCGAGGTCAGCCGCGTCGATCTCGCGCGTCGCCAGTTGTCGCTGCACGAGTTTCGCAAGCCGCGCATCGTCGGCTTGTTTGATGTAGTGCGCATTGACCCAGGCCAGCTTGGCCGGATCCCACTGCGCCGGGCTCTTGGCCAGGTGCGTGCCGTCGAACCATTGCACCATCTGCTGGCGCGTGAACAACTCGTCGTCGCCATGGCTCCAGCCCAGACGCGCGAGGTAGTTGCACATCGCCTCGGGCAGGTAGCCCATCTCTTCGTACGCCGTCACGCTGACTGCGCCGCGGCGCTTGCTGAGCTTCAAGCCATCGTCGCCGAGGATGATCGGGTGGTGGCCGAACTGCGGCAATGCCACACCGAGCGCGACGAAGATATTGATCTGCCACGGCGTGTTGTTGATGTGCTCGTCGCCGCGAAAGACATGCGTGATGGCCATGTCCCAATCGTCAACGACGACGGCGAAGTTGTACGTCGGCACACCGTCCGGTCTGACGATGATCAGGTCGTCGATCTCGGCGTTGCTGATCGTGATCTCGCCCTTGACCAGATCGTCCCAATGCACGCTGCCGCTTTGCGGGTTCCTGAAGCGGATCACCGGCGGCACGCCGTCGGGCGCCGGCGGCAAGGTCTTGCCCTCTTCGGGCCGCCAGCGGCCGTCGTAATGCGTCTTCTCGCCGCGCTCGCGCTGCGCCTCGCGCATCGCGTCGAGTTCTTCGGGCGTGCAGTAGCAGCGGTAGGCGTGGCCCGACGCCATGAGTTGCTCGGCCACTTCTTGATAGCGCGCCAGCCGCTGCATCTGGTAGATCGGGCCTTCGTCGTGATCGAGCCCAAGCCACTTCATCGACGCCAGGATCTGCAGGACCGAATCCTGCGTCGAGCGGGCAACATCGGTGTCTTCGATGCGCAGGATGAACTGGCCGCCATGGTGGCGCGCATAGGCCCACGAGTACAAAGCAGTGCGCGCGGTGCCGAGATGAAGGAAGCCCGTCGGCGACGGGGCGATGCGGGTTCTGACCGTCATGCCAGACCGCGAAGGAGATCGGCCTTGATGTCTTCGACATCATCAAGGCCGACAGCCAAGCGGATCATGCCCTGCGTGATGCCGGCCGCCTGACGCTGCGCTTCGCTCAAACGGCCGTGCGACGTGGACGCCGGATGCGTGATCGTCGTCTTCGTGTCGCCGAGGTTGGCGGTGATCGAGCAGATGCGTGTCGAGTCGATGGCCTTGAACGCACCTTCACGCCCGCCCTTGACGATGAAGGACACCACGGCGCCGCCCTGCCCCGATTGCTGCGCCATGGCGAGCTTGTGCTGCGGGTGCGACTCGAGGCTCGGGTGATAGACACGCTCGACGTTGGCCTGCGTTTCGAGCCAGCGGGCGACCGTCAAGGCCCGCTCGCTTTGCGCGCGCACGCGCAGCGACAGCGTCTCCAGGCCCTTCAGCACCACCCAGGCGTTGAACGGCGACATGCTCATGCCGGCGCTGCGCATTGTCGGCACGAGCTTCTCGTTGACCAGCGCCTCGGTGCCGCACAACGCGCCGGCGATGACGCGGCCCTGGCCGTCGAGAAACTTGGTGCCCGAATGCATGATCACGTCGGCGCCGAGGTCGATCGGGCGCTGCAAGGCCGCGGTGCAAAAGCAGTTGTCGACGCACAGCAGCGCACCGGCGCGCTTGGCGATGTCGGCCAGCGCTGCGATGTCGCAGACCTCGGTCAGCGGATTCGTCGGCGTCTCGGCAAAGAGCAGCCTGGTGTTCGGCTGCACGGCGGCCTGCCACTCGTCGATGTTGGTTTGCGAAACGAACGTGGTCTGCACGCCGTACTTCGCAAAGTCCTGGAACAGCTTGATCGTCGAGCCGAACACCGACTGCGAGCACACCACATGGTCGCCGCTCTTCACCGTGCCCATGATCAGCAGCAGGATCGCCGCCATGCCGCTGGCCGTGCCGATGCATGCTTCGCTGCCTTCGAGCGCGGCCAGGCGGCGCTCCATCATCGTCACCGTCGGGTTCGAGAAGCGCGAATAGACGAAGGCTTCTTCTTCGTTGGCGAATCGCGCCGCGGCGGTGGCGGCATCGGGATGCACGAACGAGCTGGTGAGGTACAGCGCCTCGGAGTTTTCGCCCCACTGCGACGGCGGCAAGCCCTCGCGCACGGCCCGTGTGTCCAGACGAGCGTCGGCCGGCAGGTCCACTTTCGGCAGCTTCTTCATGCGCCCTCCGCGCTTTGCAACGCCAGGCGAGAACGCTCTTCGCCCTCTTCTTCGTCGAACTGCAGACGCCGCTGCGCTTCCATCGTTGCGAAGTCAACCTCGGTGACGTCGCCGGTGACGTAGTGGCCATCGAAGCAACTGGCTTCGAAACTTTCGAGCTTGGGGTTGAGCGCACCGACGACGCGCTTCATCGCATCGACATCCTGGTAGATCAGCGCATCGGCGCCGATGAACTGGCGAATCTCTTCGACGCTGCGCGTGGCTGCGATCAGCTCTTCGCGCGTCGGCATATCGATACCGTAGACGTTCGGAAAGCGCACCGGCGGCGCGGCCGAAGCCATGTAGACCTTGTTGGCGCCGGCATCGCGCGCCATCTGCACGATCTCCTTGCTCGTCGTGCCGCGCACGATCGAGTCATCGACCAGCAGCACGTTGCGGCCGCGGAACTCCTGCGGCATCGCGTTCAACTTCTGGCGCACGCCTTTGCGCCGCACGGCCTGGCCCGGCATGATGAAGGTGCGGCCGACATAGCGGTTCTTGACGAAGCCTTCACGGTACGGCTTGCCGAGTTTCTGCGCGAGCTGCATCGCGCTCGGCCGGCTCGACTCGGGGATCGGGATGACGACGTCGATCGCCGAGGGCGGCATCGTCGAGATCACGCGCTGCGCCAATGTTTCGCCCATGTTCAGGCGGGCCTGATA
>JANMHY010000860.1:0-3558 GCA_031375525.1 Burkholderiales bacterium | reverse complement strand
TGGCGTCGCTGACGAAGCGCTTGGGATCACTCCCTCCCCCTGCAAGGGGGAGGGTTGGGGTGGGGGTAGAGGGCGTTGCCGCGGGACCCCCAAACCCGCCATACCCCATACAGGGGGAAGGAGGGAGCTGCAATTTCGCGTGTGTTTTAAGATGGGCTCGCGGCGCCAACGGATCCTGCTCGAACACATACGGGTAGTCGCCCTCGCGCACCCACGGCAGCGAGTCCAGCGGCAGGCGCCAGCCCATCGGCGAATCGCCGGGCAGCAGGTGCAGGCGATCGTCGCGCACTTTCCATGCCCCGGAGATCCAGCGCGGCCCGGCCGGCGACTCGGTTCTGGCCAGCGGCAGCAGATAGCCAACGGCCTGCTTCAGGCCCTGATCGAAGACGCGCTTCAGCCGCGCGCGTTCCATCTCGTCGTCCAGGCGCGAGTCGAGCGGATCGACGTTGAGCGGCAGCTTGCGCTCGCGCCAGAGGTAGTAGAACGCGTCCTCGAACGCCGGCTGCGCGTGGCTCGGATTCACGCCGAGCTTGGCGGTGAGCGTGTGCATGAAGCGCTCGGCGTCGTCGCTGGTGCAACGCAGCGGCGTGCGCTCGTCGGCGAAGAGCGCGGCGTCGCTCCAACACTTCTCGCCGTCAGCGCGCCAGGCCACGGTGAGGGCCCAGCGCGGCAGTTGCTCGCCGGGGTACCACTTGCCCTGGCCAAAATGCAGGAAGCCGCCGGCGCCGTAGCGCTCGCGCAGCTTCAACGTCAGCCCTTGGGCCAGGCCGCGCTTGGTCGGGCCGAGCGCCTCGGTGTTCCACTCGGCGCCTTCGCGGTCGTCGATCGAGACGAACGTCGGCTCGCCGCCCATCGTCAGGCGCACGTCGCCGGCGACCAGTTGCCGGTCCACTTCGTCGCCGAGCGCGGCGATGGCGCGCCATTGCTCGTCGCTGTACGGCTGCGTGACCCGCGGCGACTCTTTGACACGCGTCACCGCCATGCGGTGCTCGAACTCGACCTTGCTGTCCTCGACCTCGCCGCTCACCGGCGCGGCGCCGCCGGGCTCGGGCGTGCAGGCCACCGGGATGTGGCCCTCGCCGGCCATCAAGCCCGAGGTTGGGTCGAGGCCGATCCAGCCGGCGCCGGGCAGATAAACCTCGCACCAGGCATGCAGGTCGGTGAAGTCGCTTTCGGCGCCGGACGGGCCGTCGAGCGACTTGACGTCGGCCTTCAACTGGATCAGGTAGCCGGAGACGAAGCGTGCGGCGAGACCGAAGTGGCGCAGCAGTTGCACCATCAACCAGCCGCTGTCGCGGCACGAACCGCTGGCGTTGGTCAGCGTGACTTCCGGCGCCTGCACGCCCGGCTCCATGCGGATCAGGTAGCGGATGTCGCGTTGCAGGCGCTGGTTCAAGCCAACCAGAAAATCGATCGTGCGCTGCGGCTTGCGGTCGATGCTGGCCAGCAGCGCCGCAAAGCGCGAGGACGGATTCGCCTCGCCCTTGACCAGATAGGGCGCGAGGTCGCGCAGGGCCTCGGGCGTGTAGCGGAATGGAAAGGTCTCCGCGTCGGGCTCGAGAAAGAAGTCGAATGGGTTGTACACCGCCATCTCGGCCACCAGATCGACGCTGACCTCGAAGCTCGTCGTCTTCTCGGGAAAGACGAGGCGCGCCAGGTAGTTGCCGAACGGGTCCTGCTGCCAGTTGATGAAGTGCGTGGCCGGCTCGATGCGCAGCGAGTAAGACAGGATCGGCGTGCGGCAGTGCGGCGCCGGACGCAGCCGCACCACCTGCGGTGACAGTGCCACGTGGCGGTCGTAGCGGTAGCGGGTGATGTGGTTCAGCGCGACATGGATGGCCCAGAGTCAGACTCCGTGAGGGTGTTGTCGCCCCCGATGGGAGCAACTTCCAGGCCATGATGCCAGTAACGGCGCGAACGCTCGCGCTCGCAAGTGCCGATGCTGTCGGCTTGGTCGCTCCAGGCGCCGCAGCCGACGGTGTTGATGAAGACGATGCTGCGCTCTGCATAACGCGCCGCGACCGCGGGCGCCGGGTGGCCGTAGCGGTTGCGATAGCCGGCCTGCACCAGCGCCACGCGCGGCGCCACGGCATCGAGGAAAGCCGGCGACGACGAGGTCTTGCTGCCGTGGTGCGGCACCAGCAGCACGTCGCTTTTCAATGCCGTTGCCTGCTCGCGGACCAGGCGCTGCTCCTGCTCGGCTTCGAGGTCGCCGGTCAGCAACACGCGCCGGCCCAGCGCATCGGTGACGGCGAGCACGCAGCTCATCGTGTTCGACTTGGCGTCGGTGCGCGCGTAGTCGGCGGCCTGCGGGTGCAGCACATCGAAGCGCACGCCGTCCCATTGCCACGACTGGCCGGCCTCGCAGCGCTGGTGCGGCGTCGCTCGCGCGCGCAGCGGGTGCGAGGCCTCGATCGACGACGACAGCGCGGCCACGTCGAACGCCGACATCACCGCCGCCGCGCCGCCGACATGGTCGCTGTCGCGGTGGCTCAGCATCAGCAGGTCCAGCCGCTGCACGCCGAACGCGCGCAGCAGCGGGACCAGCACGCGCGAGCCGGCGTCGCTGTCGGGCGTGTACTGCGCGCCGGCGTCGTGCAGCAGCGCGTGCGTGCGCGTGCGCACGAGGATCGCGCTGCCCTGGCCGATGTCGGCCACCGTGACCAGCATCGCGCCTTCGGCCGAGCGCTCGAGCGGCGGCGCGAACAGCGGCAGCATCAGCGGCAGCGCGAGTGCACGAACTTGCCAAGGCAGGCGCATCACCAGCAGCGCCGCGCCGAGCAGCGCCGCAGCCTGCATCCACCACGGCGCGGCTGCCGCCGTCCACACCGCCGCCGGCAGCGCGGCCAGGTGCTGCATGAACGTCGTCAGCCCGCGCACACAGGCCGCAGCCAGCGTCCACAACGGCGGCGCCAGCGCGCCCGCCAAGGCCAGCGGCGTGATGACGAAGGTGATGAGCGGGATGGCGACGAGGTTGGCGACAAAACCGATCAACGACACCTGCTGAAAGAAGACCAACGTCAGCGGCGCCAGGCCGACGGTGGCCACCACTTGCGTGCGCAGGCCGCTGCGCAGCGCGCGCCACAGCGCGTGGCCGCGCGGCGTTGTGTCCTCGAACGGCGTCGCCGCAATCAACAAACCCACCGCGGCAAACGACAACCAGAACCCAGGTTGCAGCAAGGCCCAAGGATCGATCGCCGCGACGACCGCGGCAACGACGAGCAGCACCAGCGGCCACGGCCAGCGCAGGCCGAGTTGCGCCAGCAGCGCGGCGCTGGCCAGCATCCACAGCGTGCGTTGGGCAGGCACGCCCCAGCCCGACAACAGCGCGTAGGCCGTCGCGGCAGCGAGGCCGCCCCAGCGCGCCGCGGTCGCAGCGGGCAGCCACAGCATCGCGCGCGCACTGGTGCGCCAGCCGCGCGAGATCAGCGCCGCGGCAAGCCAGGCGAACATCGTCACGTGCAGGCCGCTGATGCTGACCAGGTGCGCGATGCCAGTCGTGCGAAAGACATCCCAGTCGGCGCGCTCGATCGCGGCCTGGTCGCCGACCGCGAGCGC
>JANMHY010000855.1:0-3965 GCA_031375525.1 Burkholderiales bacterium | reverse complement strand
CGTGGCCACATAGCCCGGCAGGATCGTGACGACACGCACGCCACTGCCGCGGCACTCGCCGCGCAGACTCTCGCAGTAAGCGACGACCGCGGCCTTGCTCGCGCAGTAGGCGCCGTGGCCGGGCAGGCCGCGGATCGCGGCCACGCTGGCCACGCCGACCAGCGTGCCCGAACCGCGCTTTCGCATCGCGGCGAGGAAGGGATGGAAGGTGGCGGCGAGACCGACGTTGTTGATCGCCAGCGTGTCGGCGAGCACATTCAGGTCTTCGCGGATCTCGGTGTCGATGCCGACGCTGATGCCGGCGTTGGCGATGACGATGTCGGGCAGGCCTTGCCGTTCGATGCAGCGCTGGCCCGCGCCGACGATGCTGTCGATCTGCTGCACGTCGGCGGCGTAGGCGATGCAGCGCTCGGCACCGAGGCCTTGCGCCTTCGCCCAGCTCTCGATCTCGCCGACGCGGCGCGCGGCCAGCGCCAAGCGCCAGCCGGCTTGGGCGTAACGCGCAGCGAGCGCCTGGCCGATGCCGCTCGATGCGCCGGTGATGAAAATCAACGGCGTACTCATGCGTTTGGGCCGGTGATGAAGGCCAGTGGCGCCGTCATTTCCTCGCCGGCACGTCGAAGCGCGCCCGCAGCGGTCCGCCGAACTTGGCGGTGCGCGACAGGTTGTCGTAGTCGAGCGAGGCCACGCGCATCTCGCTCGTGCCCTGGCGCAGCCGCACCGGCAGGTGCGACGTGACGCGCTCGGTGTCGAGAAAAGCCTGCAGGAACTCGCTCTCGAACTCGATTGCCGCGGCGGCCGCGGTGGCTTCGCGGCGCACGCGCGCGCCGCCTTGCAGCTGGACCTGCGACGCATCGCTGTTGCTGACCGCCAGGCGCGCGCTGGCCACGGTGACGCTGCCGTCCGGCGCCGTGGCGCGGATCGTCGCCTGGTCGATCTCCATCGTGTCGGTGTCGGGGTAGTGGCGCATGCGCTCGCCCTGGACCTGCACACGCAACCCGCCATCGGCGGCAAAGCGCTGCAGCGTGAAGCCCTGCATCGTGTAGTCGGGCTCGTGGCGCGGCGGCGCGGCCTCGCGCGGCACGTCGGGGCGCGGCGTGTTGCTGACCAGCCACCAGGTGGCCAGCGCCAGCAGCGCCATCAGGATCAGCGGCAGGTAAGCCGAAGCGAACTGGCCGACACGCCACCAGAACGGCTGGCGCGGCCGCCGCGGCGGATTCTGCGGGCCCGACGCCGGCAGCGGGTCGAGCGGTTGCAGCAGGCTTTCGAGGTCGAGGGCCATCGTGCTCAGGTCAGCGCCGGGCCGCTCCCAAGCGTCGGCCTGAGCTTCCCCTCGGGGGAGTGCGAGCGCAGCGAGCGAGGGGCTGTCATCTACCGCGCGTCCAACGTCGTCAGTTGGCTGGCCAGCAGCGACACGTAGCGCCCGCTGGCCATCAACAACAGGTCGCAGCATTCGCGCGCTGCGCCTTGGCCGCCGCGTGCGCTCGTCACGTGATGCGCGACCGCGCGCACTTCGGCATGCGCGTTCGGCGGCGCGCAGGCGAACGCGGCGTGCGCGAACAGCGGCAGGTCGGGCCAGTCGTCGCCCATCACGGCCACGTCGGCCCACTCGATGGCGAGCGTCTGCAGCAGCTCGTTCGCGGCTGCGAGCTTGTCGGCAACGCCGAAGCGCATGTGCTGCAGGCCGAGGTCGGCGACACGTCGCCGCACCGCGAGCGAGTCGCGGCCGGTGATGACGATCGGCGCGATGCCGCCTTGCGCGAGCAGCTTCAGGCCGTGGCCATCGAGCGCATGAAAGGCCTTGAAGGCTTCGCCGTGCTCGCCGATGTACAGGCTGCCGTCGGTGAGCACGCCATCGACGTCGAAGATCACGGCTTTCAGACCGAGTCCGCGGCCTTGGGCTTTGAGCAACAGCTCGGGCGGGAACGAGAGCGCCGCCATCAGATGACTTTGGCGCGCATCAGGTCGTTCGAGTTGAACGCGCCGACGAGCACGCCCGTCTCATCGACCACCAGCATGCAGTTGATCTTGAACTGCTCCATCAGGTCGGCCGCCTCCGCCGCCAAACGGTCGGCGCGAATCGTGCGCGGGTTGGCATGCATCACTTCGGCCGCCTTGATCGTGCGCAGGTCGAAGCCGCGCTCGATCAGGCGTCGCAAGTCGCCGTCGGTGAAGACGCCGATCGGCCGGCCCGCCGCGTCGATGATCGCGGTCGCGCCGAGGCCCTTGCCGCCCATCTCGCGCAGCATCTCGGTGAACGCGGTGTCGGGTCCGACGCGTGGCACGAGCTCGTCCTTTCGCATCAGGTCGCGCACATGCACCAGCAGCTTGCGGCCGAGCGCGCCGCCGGGGTGCGAGCGCGCGAAGTCGCCTTCTTCGAAACCGCGCGCGTCGAGCAGCGCCACGGCCAGCGCATCGCCGAGGGCCATCTGCGCGGTCGTGCTCGCGGTCGGCGCCAGGTTGAGCGGGCAGGCTTCCTGCTCGACGGTGGACAGCAGCACCGCATCGGCATGCTCGCCGAGCGTCGATTGCAGCTTGCCGGTGATGGCGATCAGCGGCACATGGGCGCGCTTGAACACCGGCAGCAGCACGTTGAGCTCGTCGCTCTCGCCGGAGTTGGAGATGGCGATCACGACATCGGCTGCGGTCACCATGCCGAGGTCGCCGTGGCTGGCCTCGGCCGGGTGCACGAACATCGCCGGCGTGCCGGTGGACGCCAGCGTGGCGGCGATCTTGCGACCGACATGGCCGCTCTTGCCCATGCCCATGACGACAACGCGGCCGCTGCTGGCGAGGATCGTTTGCACCGCCCGTACAAAGCTCGACGACAGCCGCGACTTCACGCCGAAAAGGGCCTGCGCTTCGATGTCGAGCGTGCGCGCGGCGAGGGCGAGGGCGCGGTCGGCGTCGAATGAAGCAGCTTCAGGCATCACGTCTCGTGTTCTACTGACCAGCGATTCTAGGCTTCAGACTCGCGCCCTCTCGACTGACGCCGATGGCCTCTACCCTCGAACTCGTCCTGCTGTACCTCGTCGCCGCCGTGCTCGGCGTCGTCGTCTGCCGCTCGCTCAAACTGCCGCCGATGCTCGGCTACCTGGTGGTCGGCGTGCTGATCGGCCCCAACGCGCTGGCGCTGGCCAAGGACTCGGCCGCGGTGCAGTACCTGGCCGAGTTCGGTGTCGTCTTCCTGATGTTCGTCATCGGCCTCGAGTTCAACCTGCCGAAGCTGCGCGCAATGCGCTCGCTGGTCTTCGGGCTCGGTTTGTCGCAGGTCACGCTGACGATTGCCGGCGCGGTCATCGGCAACGGCCTGTTGATCTGGCTGTTCCACTTCACGGCGCGCTCGTGGGAGCTGAGTTATGCCGGCGCGCTCGTGCTCGGCAGCGCGTTTGCGATGTCGTCCACCGCCATCGTCGTCAAGCTGATGGCCGAGCGGCTCGAACTCGAATCCGACCACGGCCGGCGTGTCATGGGCGTGCTGCTGTTCCAGGACTTGGCGGTCGTGCCGCTGTTGGTGCTAATCCCCGCGCTCGGCCAGTCGGGCGGTGAGATGGCGGCCTCGCTCGGCTGGGCCGTCGTCAAGGCCACGGCCCTGCTGGCGCTGCTGCTGACCGGCGGCCAGCAGGCGATGCGCTGGTGGCTGACGCTGGTGGCGCGGCGCAAGAGCGAAGAGCTGTTCGTGTTGAACCTGCTGCTGGTCACGCTCGGCCTGGCCTGGCTGACCGAGCACGCGGGGCTGTCGCTGGCGCTCGGCGCGTTCGTCGCCGGCATGCTGGTCGCAGAGACCGAATACAAGCACCAGGTCGAGACCGACATCCGGCCCTTCCACGACGTGCTGCTGGGCCTGTTCTTCATCACCATCGGCATGAAGCTCGATTGGCGGCCGGTGCTCGATCAATGGTTCCTGGTGCTGCTGTTGACCCTAGCGCCGGTGGTCGCCAAATTCATGCTCGTCGCGCTGCTGG
>JANMHY010000356.1:0-3737 GCA_031375525.1 Burkholderiales bacterium | reverse complement strand
GGAACTCGCCAGCGGCAAGGCCGACGTGCCGACCGCCGTGTCGATGCTCGACTGAACGGGGAAACGCGATGCCCCGATTTGCCGCCAACCTCACGATGCTCTTCACCGAGCATCCCTTCCTCGACCGCTTCGAGCATGCCGCGAAGGCCGGCTTCAAGGCCGTCGAGTTTTTGTTTCCGTACGCCTTCAATGCCGGCGACATCAAGCGCCGCCTCGACGCCAACGGATTGCAACTGGTGCTCCACAACCTGCCTGCCGGCGATTGGGATGCGGGCGAGCGCGGCATCGCCTGCCATCCGGACCGCGTCCAGGAGTTCCGCGACGGAGTGGAAAAGGCGATCGGCTACGCCCGGTTGCTGGGGGTGCGACGGCTGAACTGTCTAGTGGGCAAGGCGCCCGCAGGCGTGGCCGATGAGGTGCTGCGCCAGACCGTCGTCGAGAACCTCCGGTTCGCGGCTGCCGAGTTGAAGAAGGTGGGCCTGAGGCTGCTGATCGAGCCGATCAACACCTTCGACATACCGGGCTTCTATCTCAACCGCACGGTGCAAGCGGCCGGCATCCTGGTCGAAGTCGGCGCCGACAACGCATTCATCCAGTACGACATCTACCACGCCCAACGCATGGAAGGCGAACTGGCCGAAACGATCCACAAGTATCTGCCGCGTATCGGCCACATCCAGTTAGCCGACAACCCGGGCCGCAACGAGCCGGGCAGCGGCGAAATCAACTATCCGTTCCTGTTCGCTTATCTCGACCGCATTGGCTACGACGGCTGGATCGGCTGCGAGTACAGGCCCGCCACAACCACCGAAGCGGGACTCGGCTGGCGACAAGGTCTGGCGAACTGACGGCACCCCTCGACATCAAGGAGATCGACATGGCAACGCAATCACTCAAGCTCGGCTTCATCGGCCTGGGCATCATGGGCACGCCGATGGCAGGCCACCTGCTGAAGGCCGGGCACCAGCTCTTCGTGCACTCGGTGCCTTCGGTGCCGACTGACGTTATTCAGGCGGGCGCGAAGGCCTGCAGCAGCGGCAAGGAAGTCGCGCAGCAGGCCGACATCGTCTTCATCATGGTGCCCGACACGCCCCATGTGGGCGACGTGCTGTTCAGCGAGAACGGCGTGGCCGCGGGCATCACCAAGGGCAAGACCGTGGTCGACATGAGCAGCATCTCGCCGATCGAGACCAAGGCCTTTGCAAAGTAGATCAACGCCCTCGGCTGCGACTACCTCGACGCTCCGGTGTCCGGTGGCGAGGTCGGCGCCAAGAACGCCACGCTGTCGATCAGGGTCGGCGGGCCCGAGGCCACATTCGAGAAGGTCAAGCCGCTGTTCGAGCTGATGGGCAAGAACATCACGCTGGTCGGCGGCAACGGCGACGGCCAGACGGCCAAGGTGGCCAACCAGATCATCGTTGCGCTGAACATCGAGGCGGTGGCCGAGGCGCTGCTGTTCGCGGCCAAGGCCGGCGCCGACCCGGCGCGCGTGCGCCAGGCGTTGATGGGCGGCTTCGCGTCGTCGAAAATACTTGAAGTGCATGGCGATCGCATGGTCAAGCGCACCTTCGACCCGGGTTTCCGCATCGAGCTGCACCAGAAGGACCTGAACCTCGCACTGAGCAGCGCGCGCGCCCTCGGCGTCTCGCTGCCCAACACCGCGACGGCGCAGGAACTGTTCAATTCATGCGCCGCACACGGCGGGAAGGGCTGGGACCATTCAGCGATGGTGCGGGCGCTGGAGAAGATGTCGAACTTCGAGATCGGCCAGAAGGCAGCCTGACCCGGTTGCGCGAGAGCACCCGATGGCGCCGACCGAGTCGGACCCCAAATCCCTGCTGCGGCGCATGTTCGACGCGGCGATCGCATCGGCGCAGCCAGCGTTGTGCATCGGGGGACACTTGCCCGCCACCCCACGCGGCCGGTTGGTCGTGATCGGTGGCGGCAAGGCCTCGGCCGCGATGGCGCGTGCGGTCGAAGATCAGTGGCGGGGCGCGAAGTCGCAGCTCGGCGGCCTCGTCGTCACGCGCTACGGCTACGCAGTGCCTTGCGATCACATGCAGATCGTCGAAGCCGCGCATCCGGTGCCTGACGCCGCGGGGCTTGCAGCCGCTAAGCGAATGCTCGCGCTGGTGCAGGGCCTGACGGCGGACGACCTCGTGCTGTGCCTGATCTCGGGCGGTGGTTCGTCGCTGCTGCCGCTGCCGATCGACGGCCTGACGCTCGAGCACAAACAGGACGTGAATCGTGCGCTGCTGACATCCGGCGCCACGATCAGCGAGATGAACTGCGTGCGCCGCCATCTGTCCGCGATCAAGGGCGGCCGCCTGGCTGCCGCCTGCCATCCGGCGCGGGTGCTGACGCTGCTGATTTCCGATGTGCCCGGCGACAACCCGATCGACATTGCCTCGGGCCCCACCACGCCCGACCCGACGACCTGCGCCGACGCGCTGGCAATCGTGCGCCGCTACGGCATCGAGCTGCCGCCTGCCGTGCGCGAGGTGCTGGAAAGCGGGCGCGGCGAATCGATCAAGCCCGGCGATCCGCGACTGGCACGTGCCGAGTCGCGCATGATCGCGACGCCGCAGATGGCCCTCGAAGCCGCCGCTGCGGTGGCGCGCGAAGCCGGCGTCACGCCGTACATCTTCGGCGATGCCATCGAAGGCGAGGCGCGCGATGTCGGCAAGGTGCTCGCCGGTATCGCGCTGCAGGTGGCCGAACGCGGCCAACCCGTCGCCGCGCCCTGCGTGCTGCTGTCGGGCGGTGAGACGACAGTCACCGTGCGCGGCAAGGGCCGGGGAGGGCGCAACGTCGAATTCCTGCTCGCCTTCGGCATCGCCACCGACGGCCACCCGCGGATCCACGCCCTGGCCGGCGACACCGACGGCGTCGATGGCCGGGAAGAGATGGCAGGCGCACTGCTCGGGCCGGACTCGCTGTCGCGAGCCTGGGCCCTGGGCATCCGACCCAAGGATCGCCTGGCCGACAACGACGGCCACGGCTTCTTCGGGGCGCTGGGCGATTCGGTCATCACCGGGCCCACGCTGACCAATGTGAACGACTTTCGCGCGATCTTCATCGATGCACCTTCGAGCAAATAGAACCATGCGCAGAACCCGCAACGCCAAGATCGTCGCCACCCTCGGCCCCGCCAGCTCGGACCCTGCCGTGGTTCGCCAGCTCTTCATGGCCGGCGTCGATGTGTTCCGGCTCAACTTCAGCCACGGCAGCCATGCCGATCACAGCGAGCGCTTCAAAACGCTGCGCGCGCTGGAGAAGGAGTCCGGCCGACCGATCGCCATCCTGGCCGATCTGCAAGGCCCCAAGCTGCGCGTCGGTACCTTCGCCGATGGGCCGGTGATGCTGGCAGCGGGGCAGGCCTTTCGCCTCGACCTGGACAAGGCGCCGGGCAATGCGCAGCGCGCCGGCCTGCCGCACCCGGAAATATTCGCCGCGCTGGTGCCGGGCGCCGAATTGCTGCTCGACGACGGCAAGCTGCGCCTGGTGGTCGAGCGCTGCGGTGCCGACTTCGCCGAAACCCGGGTGGCAGTCGGCGGCAAGCTGTCCGAGCGCAAGGGTGTCAACGTGCCCGGCGTCGTGCTGCCGATCACCGCGCTGACCGAAAAGGACCGGCGCGATCTGGCCCTCGCACTGGAACTTGGCGCCGACTGGATCGCGCTGTCCTTCGTGCAGCGGCCCGAGGACGTGACCGAAGCGCGGGCCCTGATCGGCGACCG
>JANMHY010000846.1:0-5739 GCA_031375525.1 Burkholderiales bacterium | reverse complement strand
TGCCAGCCGCCGGTGCCGAAGCCGGTCTTCAACTTTGTGATGCAGACCTTGCCCGGGCCGACACCGACCTTGGTCGCATCGGCGCCCCAGTTCTCGAGATCGATCACCGCTTCGGGCGTGGCCACATTGCCGGCGATGACGAAGGCCTTCGGCAATTTCGTCTTGATGTGCTCGATCATCTTGCGCACGCTCTCGGCGTGGCCGTGCGCGATGTCGATCGTGATGTAGTCGGCGCCGATGCCCTCGGCGGCCAGGCGGTCCACCGTGGCGGTGTCGGCGGGCTTCACGCCCAGGCTGATCGAGACGAAGAGCGATGCCTCTCGCATGCGGCGCGCGAAGGCCACGTTGTCCAGATCGAAGCGGTGCATGACGTAGAAGTGGCCGCTTCGGGCCAGCGCTTCGACGATCGGCTCATCGACCACCGTCTTCATGTTCGATGGCACCACCGGCATGACGAAGCGCTGCGGGCCGAACGGCGTGCTGGTGTCGCACTCGCTGCGGCTGTCGACGCGGCACTTGCGCGGCAGCAGCAGGATGTTGTCGTAGTCGAAGATTTCCATGGCCGGCTCCGTCGTTGAAGAAGAGCGCTTGACCTGGCAACCCGGCAGACCCACCGAGCGCCAGCATTTGGGCCCGGTGACGGATTCTACGCGGCCAAGAAAGCGCCGCGGTTCGTGCCGCAGTGCGCATTTGCGAGTGTGCGGCTGTCGTCTGGCGGTAACGCGCTCTCGATAATCTGCCATCTCCGAACACAGCCCGCGCGGCATCAGCGTGACAGACCGATCAGCCTTCGTCGATTCCAAAGGCGCCCGCTCGCGGTCGCGCTGGATGTTCGGCCGCTGGTTCGAATCCAAGCCCGATCCGCTGCTCGAAGCTTTGTTCGATCGCGCCAGCGACGGCTTCCTCGTCTGCAGCGCAGACGGCAAGGTGCTGTCGTGCAACCCGGCGGCGGCCCACCTGCTCGGCGACGAGCCCACGGCCTTCGAGGGTCGCTATGTCTCGGCGCTGTTCGAGCAGGGGCACGGTGAGCGCTTCTCGCTGCACACCGGCGCGGCGACCACACGCGGCCGCGGCGCGCCGGGCCGCCCGGTCGATCTGCACCTGACCGAGTACAACGGCAGCAGCGGCGCGCACGTGCTGGTGCGCCTGCGCGATGCCAGCGAGCGCGCCGACACGCAGGAGCGGCTGAAGCAGCTCGCCAACTACGACAGCCTGACCGGCCTGCCCAACCGCTCGCTGTTCCGCGACCGCCTGGGGCAGGCGATGGCGCGCGCCAAGCGCCAGGGCCAGCCGATGGCCCTGATGTTCTTGGACCTCGACCGCTTCAAGCAGGTCAACGACGAGCTCGGCCATGAGGCCGGCGACCGTCTGCTGCAGCATGTCGGCAAGACGCTGACCGAATGCCTGCGCGCGGTCGATTCGGTGGCCCGTGACGGCGGCATGCCGCACACGCTGTCGCGCCTTGGCGGCGACGAGTTCACGCTGATCGTCGAGAACATCAACGGCGCCGAAGATGCCGCGCATGTGGCCAGCCGCGTGCTCGAAGCGCTCGGCGAGCCGGTGCAGATCGGCGAGGAAGAGCTGGTGGTCACGGCCAGCATCGGCATCTCGATGTACCCGATCGACGACGTCGATCTCGACACGTTGATCCGCCACACCGACATGGCGATGTACCGCAGCAAGTCGCACGGCCGCGCCACCTACAGCTTCTTTAGCGAAGACCTGTCGGCGGCGGTGACGGCGCGCGTCTCGCTCGAAGGCAACCTGCGCCGCGCCATCGAGCGCGAAGAATTCGTGCTGCACTTCCAGCCGAAGAGCGACCTGCGCTCGGGCAAGATCACCGGCGTCGAGGCGCTCTTGCGCTGGCACCGGCCAGGTCACGGCCTGATCCCTCCGGACCGTTTTGTCAGCGTGCTCGAAGACACCGGGCTGATCCTGCCGGTCGGCGCGTGGGTCATCCGCGCCGCCTGCGAACAGCTTGCAGCGTGGGACCGCCTGGGCCTGCCGGCGCTGCGACTGGCGGTCAACCTGTCGGCGCGGCAGTTCCGCCACCTCTATCTCGCCTCGATGATCGAAGACTCGCTGCGCCAGAACGGCATCGAGCCGCAGCGTCTCGAGATCGAGCTGACCGAGTCGCTGCTGATGGAAGACAACGACGCCACACGCTCGATGCTGGAGAGCTTCCGCCGTCTGGGCGTGCGCCTGGCGATCGACGACTTCGGCACCGGCCACTCGTCGCTGTCCTACATCCGCCGTTTTGCGATCGACACGCTGAAGATCGACCGCTCGTTCGTGCAGTCGCTGCCGGACAACGAGGAAGACACCGCGATCTGCAGCGCCGTCATCGCCCTTGGGCGCAACATGAAGATGTGCGTCGTTGCCGAGGGCGTCGAGACTGCGGAGCAGGCGCAGGTGCTGCGCGAGCTCGGCTGCGACGAGGCCCAGGGCTACTGGATCAGCCGGCCGATGCCGGGCGCCGACTTTGCCGCATGGCACGTCAACTACAACCGTGCGCGCACCGCCCGCAAACGCTCTCGCAGCCGCTATACCGACACCAGCCCGATCACGCTGTTCTCACTGCTGGACTGAGGCGGCTTCGCCGAACACGGCGAGCGGATCGAAGCTCGATCGCGCGCCCAGCGACGCTGCGTTGTCTTCGAACCAGCGCGCGACGCGTTCGCGCCCGGCATCGCGCAGGCGCTGCAGAAAGGCCCAGTCGGGCAGCAGCCGCGTCTGGCTCGGCAACTCGGCGAGCGTGCTGTCGGCGTCGATCAGGTGCCAGCGCAGGCGCGCCAGGCGGCGGTCGGTGCCGAAGCGCGGCCACGGCCGCGCCAGCGCGTCGGCGTGCAGTTCGGCCAGCCAGCGCGCCTCGCGCAGGAAAGGTGCGGTGAAGGCGATCTCGCGCACGCGATCGGCGATCTCTTCGACACTCGACGGTTGTGCGCTGGGGCCAAGGGCGCTGAGCGTCAGCAGCACCAGGTCGTCGGCCGCCACTTCGCGCACCAGCGGCCACAGCGCCGGGTTGGCGCTGAAGGCGCCGTCCCAATGCGGCTGGCCGTCGATCAGCACCGGGTGCGCGACTTGCGGCAGGCAGGCCGAGGCGAGCACGGCGTCGATCGTCAGCGTGCTGCGCCGCACCAGGCGCAGTCGGCCGCGGGCTACTTCCGTGGCCGCGATGAACAGCGCCATGCCGGGCGTGCTGCGCAGCCGCTCGAAGTCGATCTGCGCCGAGAGCACGTCGCGCAGCGGATTGAGGTTCAACGGGTTCAACTGCGACGGCGCGAACCAGCGCGACCAGGCCAGCGCGGCGTGGCCCATCGGCGCGAGCCGTGGCGGATCGCCTGGCACATGAAATAGCGGCGGCACGCGCTCGGCAATCGCTTGCCAGAACGCGTGCAGCGCCGCGCGTGCGCCGTCGGCGCCGCCTTGCGTCAGGCCGTGCGCCAGCACGACGGCGTTCATCGCCCCGGCGCTGGCGCCGCTGGCCGCGGCAACGCCGAGACCGCGTTCGAGCAGCGCGTCGATCACGCCCCAGGTGAACACGCCATGCGCGCCGCCGCCTTGCAGCGCAAGTGAGAGGGCGGGAGGGCGACGGCGGAAAATCATTCCAGGCATGAGGTGGGTCAACCACCAACCATGCCACAGATGCGTGACGGCTCAGGCCATGCGCGAAAGTTGGCCCATCGTCTCGGCGACAAAACGCGACGGGGGCATGTCGGCCGTGCGATAGGCCAGGCGCGCCTGGCGGTCGAACAGATAGACCTGCGCGGTGTGGCGGTCGGCGCCGGCAGCGCGGCCGCGCACGAAGTCGAGCAGCCGATCGACGTCTTCGGCGCGCGGTACCGCGCCTTGCCAGTTAGCGTGCGTGCCGTAGTGGGCGAGCCAGGCGCGCAGGGCCGGTGGGCTGTCGCCCAAAGGGTCGATGCTGAGCGACAGCAATTGCATCTCGCGCTGGCCCGCCACCAAGGGGGCGATCGCGCCGAACAACGCGCCCTGGATCGGGCAGGTCGCGCTGCAGCCGGTGAACATCAGCTGCAGCGCGGTGATGCGACCGTGCAGGCGCTCCGTCAGCTCGAAGCGTTTACCGTCGTCGCCGGTGAGTGAAAATTTCGGCGCGGGCAGCGGTGGTCGCAGTGGGCCAAAAGGCTCGTGTGCAGGCGCTGCGGTTTGCGCCATCGTCAACGGTGCGGCGAGCGCCGAGAGCAGCGCCAGCGTGTGGCGTCGTTGCAGATTCATCAACGGGCCGGCGAGTCGATCAGATGCAGCCACAGCGAGCGGCAGTCGGCGTCGGTGATCTCATAGCGTGGCATCGTGCGCAGGATGATGACATACGCCGGATCGACACCGCTGCGCAGCAGCGCGCACAACGAGGCGGCGTCGTAGCGCGATGGCGGGGCGCCGCGGCGGCGGAGGGTGTCGGGGAGGGTGGCGGCCGTCCATGCGGGGCCGCTGCGTTGCGCGCCGGCCGCTGACGAGGCCGCGTCGCCGCGCGCCGGGCCGTGGCAGTTGACGCAGCGGCTGGCTTGCGCGGGCAGGGCAAAGTCCTGGCCGGCGATGCGCGCCGGCAGCGCGAATTCGCCTTCGAACAATTGCCGGCCGCGCGTGGCGCTGTCAGCCAAGGCCGTCGTCGCCAGCGCGAGCAGCGCCAGCAAACTCCAACGCGCCGTCATGCGCTCACGGCGGCGCCGCGTACAGCGACGCCGCGGGAACGGCCACGTACGTGCTGGCGCCCGGCGGCAGCCACAGCAGTTGCATCACCGCGCCGCCGCCGCGCTCGTAGTACTCGAGGCGGATGCTGTAACGCTGCCCAGCGACGAGGGTGATCGTGCCCGTGGTGTTGTTGGTCGGCGAATGGTCGGTCCAGTTGTTGATCACCTGCACATTGTTGACCCACAGCCGCACGCCGTCGTCGCTGCGGGTACGCAAGCGGTAGCTGCCGCTGCTCGTCGCCAGCACGCTGCCGGTCCAGCGCGCCGAGAAGTTGTCGGCGCCGATGCCCGCGCCCGGCGAGCTGCTGCCCCAGTTGAAGTTGACGGCTTCCGTGCGCACCAGCGCCGGCGCGCCGGTGAGCGTGAGGTTGTTGAAGTAGTTGCCGACGAGACCGCCGTTGGCAGTCGAGGCCACCGCCGGCTCTTCGCTGCCGATCTGGGCGACGAAGGCGGCCACCTGCGCCAGTTGCGTGGCGTTGAGCGTGACGTTGTTGTGCGCCGTGATCGCGTCGGCGAGCGTCGCCGCAGAACCGTCGTGCAGGTAGGGCGCGGTCTGCCAGGCATCGCGCAAGGTCGGCGTGTCGATGCCCGTCAGCGCCGCACCGAGTCGCATGCCGCTCGACGCTTTGATCGTGCCGATGTTGCGCAAGCCGCCGAGCGCGCTGTCGGTGAAGGCGCTGCCGGCATGGCAGGTGGCGCATTGCGCGGCGAAGACGCTGCGTCCGGCTACCGCGTCGGCCGTCAGCGTGCCGTCGGTGTTGCGGCGCGGGCTTGGCTCGAAGGCGGACAGCGACGACACATACGCGGCCAGTGCGTCGAGGTCGGCGCTGAGGCCGGCCTTGCGGTCGCCCAACGGCTGGCTGCGGGTGCCGGCGCTGAAATCGGCATCGCTCATCAAACCACTGCCACCGGCCAGGCTGCGGATTTGCGCTTCGAAGTCTTGCACTTCGTCGAAGTTGCCGCTCCAGTGCAAGCGGCCTTGGGCGCCGCCCCGGCCACGCAGGCTGATGGTGTTGCGCAGGCCCTCGCC
>JANMHY010000843.1:0-2523 GCA_031375525.1 Burkholderiales bacterium | reverse complement strand
CAGGTGGCGTGCTCTGCCGCGCTGTAGTTCTCCCAGCCTTGGTCGATGGTCCAGTCGGCTCGCTCGGGCGGGCCGCTCTGGCCGCTGGCCGCGCCGTGTTTCTCCATCTCGCTCAACTGGCGTTGCATGATCAATTACCCCGGTTGCCGAGCGGTCGCAAAACGCTCGAACGCCTCGTCGGCGAAACGCGCCAGGTCGATGTCGCGCTGCGACAGGCCGCCGGCGTCGTGCGTGGTCAAGGTGATATCGACCCGGTTGAACACGTTGAACCACTCCGGGTGGTGGTTGTTCTTCTCCGCCACGAGCGCCACCTGGGTCATGAAGGCAAAGGCCTGGGTGAAATCGGCAAAAGTGAACTCGCGCGTGATGGCGCCGCGGCGTTCGTCATGGCGCCAGTGGGTCAGCGGCGCGAGCAACTCGCGCACGAGTGCGGGCTCGAGTCTTTGCATCACGGCCTCGCCTCCAATGCCGGCAGCACCGTGCCCGCGCAGTCGCCGAAGCCGATGCGTCGAAATCCCGGGCGCTCGCAGTGGCCGCGCAGGATCACGCTGTCGCCGTCTTCGAGGAAGCTGCGCGTCTGGCCATTCGACAACTGCAACGGCCGTTGGCCGCCCTGGCTCAGTTCCAGCAACGATCCGCCCTGCTCCGCCGACGGGCCGGACAGCGTCCCTGACCCGAGCAGGTCGCCGCTTTGCAGGTTGCAGCCGTTGACGGTGTGGTGCGCCACGAGCTGGGCCAGCGTCCAGTACGCATCGCGAAAGTTCGAGCGGCTCAATCGATCGCCCGGGTGGGCGGCGGCGCGCATCGCTGCCGTCTGCAGCCAGACCTCGAGTTCGATGTCGATCGCGCCGCCCGCACGGTTGGCCGGCGAATCGAGGTAGGTCAACGGCTCCGGGTCGCCTGCGGGCCGCGTGAACCCGCTGCGAAAAGGCTGCAGCGCCTCCAGCGTGACGATCCACGGCGATACGGTTGAGGCGAAATTCTTCGACAGGAAGGGGCCCAGCGGTTGGTACTCCCAGGCCTGAATGTCGCGCGCGCTCCAGTCGTTGAACAGGGCGATGCCGAAGACATGCTCCGGCGCGGCTTCGATCGGCACCGGCTCGCCGAGCGGATTCGGTCGCCCGACGAAGATGCCGAGCTCGAGCTCGTAGTCCAGCCGCGCCGACGGCGCGAGCAACGGCTGCGCTGCGTCAGCGGGCTTGAGCTGCCCGCGCGGCCGATGGAAGTGCTGGCCGCTGGCGACGATCGACGAACTGCGGCCGTGGTAGCCGATCGGCAGCCACTTGTAGTTCGGCAGCAGCGGGTTGTCGGGTCTGAACAGCTTGCCCACCGTCGTCGCGTGGTGGATGCCGGTGTAGAAGTCGGTGTAGTCGCCGATGTGGCAGGGCAGGCCCATCTCGACGTCGGACTGCGCGCGCAGGGCTGCGGCGAAGCGCGTGCGCAGTTCGCTGCCGCGGCGCAGCCCGCGCGACAGCGCCAGGCGCAGCGCGCGGCGCGAAGCGATGTCCGCGGCCATCAGCCGGTTCATGTCCTGCGTGTCGATCAGGCCGGCCGCTTCGAGGTCGAGCACCCGGTCGCCGATCGCCACGCCGATGCGCCACGGCTCGCCGGCGGCGCCGCGGAAACGCCCGAACGGCAGGTTCTGGATCGGGAAATCGGTGGCCGGGTCGTTGGCCGATTCCACCCAGCAGGGCAGCGTCGCGTCGTGCGTCTCGTCCAGCGTGGCAACGCTCACTTGGACAGCTCCTTCGCGTGCAGGAACGCGGCATGCTTCGGCGCGCGCTTCGTGCGCGACCATTCTTCGAGCATCTCCCACTTCACTGCGTCGAGCTTGGCCAGTTGAGAAGCCTCATCGGGATCGGGACAAGCCAGCTCGACGCGGTGGCCGCTGGGATCGAAGAAATAGATCGAGTGGAAGACGCCGTGGTCGGTGACGCCGAGCACCTCGATACCGTTGGCCTCGAGATGGGCCTTGAACTCGAGCAGCTCGGCGCGGCTCTCGACCTTGAACGCGATGTGCTGGACCCAGCTCGGCGTATTCGGGTCGCGCCCCATCGGCGCGCGCGTCGGCAGCTCGAAGAACGCCAGCACGTTGCCGTGGCCGGCGTCGAGGAACACATGCATGTACGGGTCGGGTTCCTTGGTCGACGGCACTTCGTTCTCGGCGATCGCAAGCACGAAATCCATCTTCAGCATCTTGCCGTACCAGAGCACGGTTTGCCTGGCATCGTTGCAGCGGTAGGCGACATGGTGGATGCGGTCGATCTTCATGGGGTGAGCTCCTGGGGTTAGCTGGGATTGAGCACGCCGCGTTGCACTTGGTCGCGCTCGATCGACTCGAACAGCGCCTTGAAGTTGCCTTCGCCGAAGCCGTCGTCGCCCTTGCGCTGGATGAACTCGAAGAACACCGGGCCGAGCTGCGTCTGCGTGAAGATCTGCAGCAGCAGGCGCTGCTGTCCCCCCTCGGTACTGCCGTCGAGCAGGATGCCGCGCGATTGCAACTCGCCCACCGGCTCGCCGTGG
>JANMHY010000353.1:0-2805 GCA_031375525.1 Burkholderiales bacterium | reverse complement strand
AGCGCAGGCCCTGGCCGACGCCGGCCTGAAGCGCATCACCGTCAGCTTGGACGCCCTCGACGACGCCATCTTCCAGCGCATGAACGACGTCGGCTTCCCGGTGGCCGATGTGCTGGCCGGCATCGACGCCGCGCTCGCCGCCGGCCTGTCGCCGGTGAAGGTCAACATGGTCGTCAAGCGGGGCGCCAACGACGGCGAAATCGTGCCGATGGCGCGCTGGTTCCGCGAGCACTACGGCGGCGCGGTCGTGCTGCGCTTCATCGAGTACATGGACGTCGGCGAGACCAACGGCTGGCGCATGGACCATGTGCTGCCGTCGTGCGAGCTGATCGAGCGCATCGCCGGCGTGTACCCCTTGCAGCCGATCGGTGCGCAGGCCGACGGCGAAACGGCGCAGCGCTGGCGTTACGCCGACGGCGGCGGCGAGATCGGCGTCATCTCCAGCGTTACGCAAGCCTTCTGCCGCGACTGCAACCGCGCGCGGCTGTCCACCGAAGGCAAGCTGTACCTGTGCCTGTTTGCGACGCAAGGCCATGACCTGCGGCACCTGCTGCGAGAAGCCGATGCGAGCGATGAGCAGATCGCCGGTGCGTTGGCGGAAATCTGGACGCATCGCAGCGACCGCTACTCGGAACTGCGCAGCGCTGGTGTGGCGCCGAGCGACGGCGAGCGCAAGGTCGAGATGCACTACATCGGCGGATGAAGTGATTCCCCCACGAGACATCACCGGCCTCATCCTCGCCGGCGGACGCGGCAGCCGCATGGGCGGTGTGGACAAAGGCTTGCAGAACCACCGCGGCCTGCCGCTGGCGATGCATGCGCTGATGCGCCTGCAGCCGCAAGTCGGCGCGATGCTGATCAACGCCAACCGCAACCTCGGCGCATACGAAGCGTTCGGCGCGCCGGTGGTCCCGGACTCGACCCAAGACTTCGCCGGGCCGCTGGCCGGCGTGCTGGTGGGGCTCGAGCAATGCCAGACGCCGTGGCTCGTCACCGTGCCGTGCGACACCCCGGAGTTTCCGTTGGACTTGGTCGAGCGCCTTGCACACGCGGCCGACGAACAGCAAGCCGACATCGCCTACGCCGCCACGCAGGAAGCCGACGGCCGCGAGCAGACGCACCCGGTGTTCTGCCTGCTCAAGAACGAATTGATGGAAAGCCTCGTCGCCTTCATGCAAGGCGGCGGACGCAAGATCGACGCCTGGTTTGCGCAACACAAGGCCGTCGGCGTGCGCTTTGCGGACGCGCAGGCGTTCTTCAACGCCAATACGGCGCAGGAACTGGCGCAACTTCAAAGATGAGTTCGTTGACGGTACGCGAGCTGCAAGCCAGCGACCTCGTTGCCTACAAGGCGCTGCGCGACCACGCGCTGGCACACAACGAAAACGCATTCACGTCGGATGCCCCCACCGCAGCGCAACGCAGTGCGCAAAGCTACGCCGCGCGCCTGGGCAATGACAAAACGCGCGCCTTCACACTCGGCGCCTTTCGAGATGACAGGCTTGTCGGCGCCGTCACCTGCGATCACGATCCGCGCATCAAGGTGCAGCACATCGGCCACATCATCGGCATGATGGTCTATGACCACGAACAAGGCAGCGGCGTCGGCCGCGCGCTGCTGGGTGCGCTGATCGAACGCGCACGCACGGACGCCGGGCTGCACCAGCTCACGCTCAACGTTACCGCCGGCAATGCCGCGGCCGAACACTTGTACGAGCGCAGCGGCTTCGTGCGCTACGGCACGCAGCCGCGCGCGATCCGCGTCGGCGGCAAGTTTTTCGACAAGCACCACATGCTGCTGAACCTGAAATGAGTACGCAGACCCTAGATCAGATCGCCTCCTGCGTCGCCGGCTACGACCCGAACGCGCTGCCGGTGGCACAAGCGCAGGAGTTCATCGCCCGCCTCGTGCCGCGCGTGACCGCAGTCGAAAGCATCGCGTTGCGCTCGTCGCTCGGCCGTGTGCTGGCGCGCGACATCGTTTCGCAAATCGATGTGCCGGCACACGACAACTCGGCTATGGATGGTTACGCGCTGCGCGGCATGGACTTGCAAGCCGACGCCGACACCGTGCTGCGCGTCGCCGGCACCGGCTTTGCCGGCCAGAATTTCAGCGGCGACGTGCCCGCCGGTCACTGCGTGCGCATCATGACGGGCGCCGTGATGCCCGAGGGCCTCGACACCGTGGTGCCGCAAGAGTTCACCAAGAGCGATGGCGAGCAGTCCGTGCGCATCCCCGCCAACATCGTGCGCAGCGGCGACAACCGGCGCTTGAAAGGCGAAGACCTGGCGCGCGGCACGTCGGCGTTGCACGCCGGCCGACTGCTGCGCCCGGCTGACCTCGGCCTGCTGGCCTCGCTCGGCCAGGCTGAAGTTCCTGTGTTTCGCAAGCTGCGCGTCGCCTTCTTCTCCCCCGGCGACGAACTGCGTTCGATAGGCGAGCCGCTGCCCGCCGGCTGCGTGTACGACAGCAACCGCTACACGATCTGGGGCATGCTGCAGCGCCTGGGCTGCGACGTCATCGACCTCGGCGTCGTCCGCGACGACCCGGCCGCCCTGCGCGCTGCGTTCAGCGAAGCGGCGGCGAGCGCGGACGCCGTCATCACCTCCGGCGGCGTGTCCGTCGGCGAGGCCGACCACACGAAAAAGATCATGGCCGAGTTGGGCGACGTGCTGTTCTGGCGCATCGCGATGCGGCCCGGGCGGCCGATGGCGATCGGGCGCATCGGCAATGCCGTTCTCTTCGGCCTGCCTGGTAACCCGGTGGCCGTGATGGTCACCTTCTACGCCTTCGTTCGCGAGGCG
>JANMHY010000822.1:0-4684 GCA_031375525.1 Burkholderiales bacterium | reverse complement strand
ACGTGCTCGCGGATCGGGCTCGCTTTCAACTTGCCCTGCGCAATCAGCCAACTCACCGCATCGTGCGCGGCTACGAAGGCGCCGGTGATGGCCGCGGTGCGCGTGCCGCCGTCGGCCTGGATGACGTCGCAGTCGAGCGTGATCGTGCGCTCGCCGAGGGCCGACAAGTCGAACACCGCGCGCAGCGAGCGCCCGATCAGGCGCTGGATCTCCTGCGTGCGACCGCTTTGTTTGCCGCGGGCCGCCTCGCGGTCGCCGCGTGTGTGCGTGGCCCGCGGCAGCATGCCGTACTCGGCCGTGACCCAGCCTTGGCCGCTGCCGCGTTTGTGCGGCGGCACCTTGTCTTCGACCGACGCGGTGCACAGCACCTGGGTGGCGCCGAAGGCGATCAGCACCGAGCCTTCAGCGTGTTTGGTGAAGCCACGCTGGATCGTCAGCGCACGCAACGCGTTCGCCGCGCGGCCGCCACTGCGGACAAAAGTCATGACGATTTTTTCTCGTTCGAACGCCGGATCGCGTCGTTGATTTACTTGATCGAGCGCTCGATCTCGGCTTCGTCGAGCTCATCGGTCGGCACGTTGCCGACGACCACGCCGGCCTGGATCGTCGAGGCAAACACCTCTTCGCCCAGGCTCTGCGTCGAGATGCCGGACTTGCTGTCGGTGTCCTCGGCGGCTTCCCACTCGGCGGCGATGATGGTCACGTTGTCGCTCTTGGCACCGGCGTGGCGCAGCGCCTGCTCGACCAGTTCGGGCACGGCATCGGCGAGTGTGCGCTGGCCGAGTTGCTCGGCGATCTCGGCGTCGGTGATGCTGCCCCACAGGCCGTCGGAGCACAGCAGCACGCGATCGCCGGCCTGCATCATGATCGGCCCGGCGGTATCGACCACCGGCTTGCCGGGGCTGCCCAGGCAGGTGAAGAGCACGTTGCGGTTGAACTTCTCGCCCATCGGCACGACGTGCGACAGCGTCTCCTGCAGCTCGGTATAGCTGTGGTCGCGCGTGCGCGCGATCAGCTTGCCGTCGCGCACCAGGTACAGCCGCGAGTCGCCGCAATGCGCCCAGTACGCGGCGTTGCCTTGCAGCACGCAGGCCACGATCGTCGTGCGCGGCGTGTCTATCAACGCCTTCTCGGTGGCGTAGCGCAGTAGCTGGTGATGACCGGCGATGATGGCGTCGTGCAGAAAACGCAGCGGGTCCTTGAGCGTGGACTTGGCGTCGCGCTGGAACAGCGCGGCCATCGTCTGCAACGCAAGCTGCGAAGCAACTTCGCCTTCCGGATGCCCTCCCATGCCGTCGGCCAGCGCGAACAGGCCCGAGTCACGCGTGTAGCAATAGCCCATGCGGTCTTCGTTCTTCTCGCGGCCACCCTTGCGGCTGATCTGGTAAACCGAAAACTGCATGGCTCAAGCTTTCGCGCCGGTCTTCAAGTTCTCGAGTTGCAGCTTCAGCCGCTCACTGAAACTCAGCTTCGTGTAGCGGCGCTCGGTCTCGCGCGCGAGCTCTTTCTGCAACGCGAACACGCTCTGCGGACGCGACAGCGGATCGAGCGACATGCACCACTCGGTGACTTCGATCAGGTTGTCGGAATAGACATTGCGCAGCCGCGACAACGATAACGCCAGGCGGTCCTTCTCGATGCGCTGCGGCGAATCGTTCGGCGGGTAGCCCTGCATGCAGGCGTAGATGCAGGCGCCGATGGCGTAGATGTCGGTCCACGGGCCGAGGCTGCCATCGCGGCGGTACATCTCAGGCGCCGCGAAGCCCGGCGTGTACATCGGCCGGATGAAATTGCCTTCCTTGCTCAGCACTTCGCGCGCGGCGCCGAAGTCGAGCAGCACCGCCTTGTTGTCGTTGGTGATGAAGATGTTGGCCGGCTTGATGTCCAGGTGCAGCATCTTGTGCTGGTGCACGATGCGCAAGCCGCGCAGGATCTCGTCGAACAGCGAGCGGATGGTCGATTCGCGGAACACTTTGTCGCGCTTCAGGTCGCGCGCGGTGACGATGAAATCCTGCAGCGTGTCGCCCTGCAGGTAGTTCATCACCATGTAGACGGTTTCGTTCTCGCGGAAGAAGTTCAGCACCGAGACCACGCTCGGGTGGCTGATTTGCGCGAGTGAACGGCCTTCTTCGAAGAAGCTTTTCAGGCCCAGCCGGTACAGCGGCAGCTTGTCGGGCTTGACGCGCGGCGTCAGCTCGCCCGGCGAACGCTCGGCCAGCGAGGCCGGCAGGTATTCCTTCAGCGCGATGAGGCGGCGATCCGGGTCTTCGGCGAGGTAGACGACACCAAAACCACCGGCTGCGATCTTCTTGACGACCGAGTAGCCACCGACCACGGTGCCAGCGGGCAACGGGGCTGGTTTTGGCTTTGACATAATCGTTGGATTGCGTGCGCGCGGAGTGCCATGTCAGTCTACAGCATGACCGGATACGCCAGCGCCGGTGCGAGCGTGGCGAGCGCGAGTACTGGTGCGGCTTTGCGGTCGGATTCACGTTCTGAAGCGAAGCCGGAAGGCAGCACGCCGAGCGGTGCGGTTGTGGTTGCCGAAGTGCGTTCGGTCAACGGCCGATTTCTCGATCTGTCGCTCAAATTGCCCGAGGAGATGCGCGGCCTGGAGCCGGCGTTGCGTGAACTTGTCGCGGCCACGGTCAAGCGCGGCAAGGTCGAGTTGCGCTTGGTGAGCGCACGCGAGTCGGCCGGCAGCGTGGCCATGCCGGGCGCCGAGGCGCTGATGACCTTGGCCCGCGTCGAATCGATGGTCCAGGGCTGGCTGCCCAAGGCCGCGCCGTTGACCGTGCACGAGGCCTTGCAGTGGTGCAGCAAGTCGGCCGCGGTGGAAGCCACCGACGAGCCGGCGCTGCAGGCTGCGCGCGAAGCGCTGGCCGGCCTGCGCAGCGCCCGCGAGCGCGAAGGCGCACGGCTGGCCACCGTGCTGATCGAACGTTTGCAGCACCTGCGTGCACTGGCCAAAAAAGCCGAGCCGCTGTTGCCGGCTGTGGTGCAGAAACAGCGTGAACGATTTCTCGAAAGATGGAACGAGGCGCTCGCGGCCAGCGGCGCGGCCAACAGCGTGCCGTCGCAAGCGTTGCAGGAGCGCGCGCTCAACGAAGCGGCTGCGTTTGCGATCCGCATCGACGTTGCCGAAGAGCTGGCGCGGCTGGCCTCGCACTTGGACGAGATTGAACGGCTGCTGAAAGCCGGAGGCGAGGTCGGCAAGCGCCTGGACTTTCTGATCCAGGAGTTGCACCGCGAAGCCAACACGCTCGGCTCGAAGTCGGCGGCGCTCGAGTTGACGGCGATCTCGGTGGACATGAAAGTGGCGATCGAGCAGATGCGCGAGCAAGTCCAGAACCTAGAGTAATCCGCTGATGGAAACCCCAGGCAACCTCTTCGCAGTTGCGGCGCCGAGCGGCGCCGGCAAGTCGAGTCTCGTCAAGGCGTTGCTCGAACTCGACTCGCACCTGGCCGTTTCCGTTTCGCACACCACGCGCGCGCCACGCGGCCAGGAGCAGCATGGGCGCGAATACTGGTTTGTCGACGAGCCCGAGTTCCGCGCCATGGTCGGCCGCGGCGAGTTCTTCGAGTGGGCCCAAGTTCACGGCAAGCTCTACGGCACCTCGCGTCTGGCCATCCAGGATCGGCTGGCGCGCGGCGAAGATGTGGTGCTCGAGATCGACTGGCAGGGCGCGCTGCAGATCAAGCGCCTGTTCGAACACACCGTGTCGATCTTCATCCTGCCGCCGTCGTGGGACGAACTGCGCCAGCGCCTGCTGCGCCGCGGCGAGGACAACCCGGAAACGATCGAGCAGCGCATGGCCAACGCCCGCGACGAAGTGGCCCATGCCCGCGACTTCGACTTTGTTATCATCAACTCCCTGTTCGAGACCGCGCTTTTCGATCTGAAAACCGTTGTTCACTCTCAGCGATTGAAGTACGCCGCCCAACGGCGCAACAAGTCCGCGGTGTTCGCGGCCTTGAATCTGAACTGAAAGACCCGCACACCATGGCCCGCATCACCGTCGAAGACTGCCTGGACAAAATCCCCAACCGCTTCCAGCTTGTGCTGGCCGCGACCTACCGCGCCCGCATGCTGAGCCAGGGCCACGCGCCGAAGGTCGAGAGCAGGGGCAACAAGCCGGGCGTGACGGCGCTGCGCGAAATCGCCGCCGGCGTCGTCGGCATCGAGATGCTGCGCAAGGTGCCGCTCTGATCCTGGTCAGGCGAACCGAACCAAAGGCGCTCTTCGGAGCGCCTTTTTTGTTTGTGGGAGTATTGGGGCGTGGGCATTCGATCCTTCGCCGCCGACCTGCTGCCGAGCGCGCTGCTGCAATCCGCACGCGAGCGCCCGGCCGCGTCTGTTCCACGCGCCGAGGCCAATGATTTCGCGGCGCTGACCGAGAAGCTCTCCTACCTGTCCAAGGCCGAACTGAAGCAGGTCCGCGAGGCCTACAAGTTCGCCGACGAGGCGCACCTGGGCCAGTTCCGCGCCAGCGGCCAGGCCTACATCACGCACCCGATCGCCGTTGCCGGCCTGGTGGCCGATTGGAAGCTCGACGTGCAGGCGGTGATGGCCGCGCTGATGCACGACGCGATGGAAGACTGCGGCGTCACCAAGCCCGAGCTGATCCAGCGCTTCGGCGCGCCGACGGCCGAGCTGGTCGATGGCCTGACCAAGCTCGACAAG
>JANMHY010000808.1:0-2381 GCA_031375525.1 Burkholderiales bacterium | reverse complement strand
CGGTGGGGGTCGCTGAGCAAGTCGGCATGTCCTTCGAGCGCGTTTTGGACAGAGGCATTCGGGTCATGTCACATTTACTCGGTCGCCTTGCCCGCCCCGTGAGGCTAACCCTTTGGCCGCCAACCTGCTCTCGGAGTGTTGATGAACTACGTCCACCTGGTCGCCCTGCTCGCAGTAGCGCAGTTCTTCGCCTTCGGCATCCTGGTGGGAAGGGCCAGAGCTCGATACGGGGTGAAGGCGCCAGCAGTCACTGGCAATGAGCACTTTGAGCGCGCACTGCGCGTGCAGATGAACACGCTGGAACAATTGGCTGGCTTCTTGCCAACGCTTTTCATCGCCAGCCAGTATTGGCCGGGCGTGCTTGTCGCCGGCATCGGCGTTGTCTATTTGGTTGGCCGGTTCATCTACCGCAACGCCTATCTCTCCGATCCTGCCAAGCGCCAGGCAGGCTTCGTTCTCACTGTCATTCCAACGGCCTCGCTGCTTGTATTGGGTCTTGTTGGAGCCGTCATTCACCCCTGAACCTGTGTCACCGCACGGCAGTGACGCCAGGTGCGGACAAGGCGCCTCGAATCAGCGCCGCGCAAGGTGACGCAAGACCTTGGCACATCTTCCTTGACGACAAACTCTCCTCCTTCACCATGACCTTCTTCAAGTTCGTCCTCGTCGTTGCCATCGCCGCCGGTGGCTACAACTACTGGCGCCAGCATCGCGGCCACGACACGCCGGGCAGTGCTGCGGTCAGCCCCGGCGGGTTTGTGCCGTTGCCTGCGGTCCGAGGACAGAGCGCTTCGGCGGTGCTGGTCATCGCGGCCGAGAACTGTCCTCATGACGATGCGCAGCGCGCCGATCGATTGGCCGATGACCTGTCGCGCAAAGGGCTGCCGGTGGTGCGGATCCACGATGTCGGGTTCGACTTGCCGGGAGGCGGCACGGCGGACCTGGCCCGAATCAACGCCGTCATGAACGGCACGCTGCCCATCGTCTTTGTTCGTGGCCGCGCCAAGGCGAATCCAACCTTGGACGAAGTAATCGCCGAGTTCAAAGGCGCTGCGCAATAGCGAGCGAGGCCACCGCCACCTGCCGGCGCTCTGTCAAGAACGCGGCCCAGCTTTTCACCTGGAGCTGCCGGCTCAAGATGCCGGCTGAGCGGTGCTTCTGAGCACCGGCGTGCCCGGCATGTGCTGCTCCACCTGATCGAGCACCGCCTCGGGCTCCTGCGCCTCGACGTCGCTCTCGTTGTCGAGCACGCGCCGCATCCGTTCGCTGTCGAGGTCGCCGGTCCACTTCGCAACCACGACGGTGGCCACACCGTTGCCGATCAGGTTGGTCAGCGCGCGCGCCTCGCTCATGAAGCGGTCGATGCCCAGGATCAGCGCCAGCCCCGCCACCGGCACGCCGCCCACCGCCGACAGCGTAGCGGCGAGCACGATGAAACCGCTGCCGGTGACGCCGGCCGCGCCCTTGGAAGTTAGCAGCAGCACGCCGAGCAGCGTGATCTGCTGCGTCAGCGTCATCGGCGTGTTGGTGGCCTGCGCGATGAACACCGCGGCCATCGTCAGGTAGATCGAGGTGCCGTCGAGGTTGAACGAGTAGCCGGTGGGGATCACCAGGCCGACCACCGACTTCTTCGCGCCCAGGTTCTCCATCTTGGCCATCATCCGCGGCAGCACCGACTCGGAGGACGACGTGCCGAGCACGATCAGCAGTTCTTCCTTGATGTACTTGATGAACTTCCAGACCGAGAAGCCGTGAAAGCGCGCGATCAGGCCGAGGATGACGAAGATGAAGACCAGGCACGTCGCATAGAAGGTGCCCATCAGCATGCCCAGCGACACCAGCGAGCCGACGCCGTACTTGCCAATCGTGAACGCCATCGCGCCGAAGGCGCCGATCGGGGCCACCTTCATGATGATGCCGACGATCGAGAACAACACATGCGAGGTCTTCTCGATCATGTCGAAGACCAGCGTGCCGCGGCCGCCGAACTTGTGCAGCGCAAAGCCGAACATCACCGAGAACAACAGCACCTGCAGGATCTCGCCCTTGGCAAAGGCATCGACCACGGTCGACGGGATGACGTTGAGCAGGAAGTCGGTGGTGCTCTGCATCTGGCCGGGCTTGGTGTAGGCGGCGATGCCCTTGGTGTCGAGCGAGGCCGCGTCGATGTTCATGCCCGCGCCCGGCTGCACCAGGTTGACGATCACCAGGCCCACCACCAGCGCGATCGAGCTGACGACCTCGAAGTACAGCAGCGCCAGGCCGCCGGTCTTGCCGACCTTCTTCATGTCTTCCATGCCGGCGATGCCGACGACGACGGTGCAGAAGATGATCGGCGCGATGATCATCTTGATCAGCTTGATGAAGCCGTCGCCGAGCGG
>JANMHY010000807.1:0-5392 GCA_031375525.1 Burkholderiales bacterium | reverse complement strand
GTCCCCTCACGCGCTTTCGTACAGACGCGTCATCACAAATTCGCGGTGGCCGAGCGCCTCGGCCGCCGTGAGCCGCCCGTTGGCGGTGCGCAGCATGTTCTCCAGCAGCTTGTCGCCGGCCTGGTCGAGCGTGATCTCGCGCTGCAACAGGCCTGAGGTATCCACGTCCACGTGTTCGCTCATCAAGCGCACGGTGCGCGGGTTGGCGCAGATCTTGATGACCGGCAGGATCGGGTTGCCGATGACGTTGCCCTGCCCCGTCGGGAAGAAGTGCACGACGTAGCCGCTGGCGGCGCACAGCGTCACCATCTCGGCCGCAGCGGAAGAACTGTCCATGAACCACAGCCCCGGGTGGGTGGGCATTTCTGCCTTGTCGATGACGCCGTCCACCGTGCACTTCTTGCCGATCTTCTGGATGTTGCCGAGCGCCTTTTCTTCGATCGTCGTCAGGCCGCCGGCGATGTTGCCCTTGGTGGGCTGGCTGTCGGACAGGTCGCTCGTCTTGTGGCGGTTGATCACGTCCTGGTAGCGGTTGAACATGAACATGAACTGTTCGCGCACTTTGTCGTTGGCACACCGCGCGGCCACGATCTGTTCGCCGCCGGTCAGTTCGGTGGTTTCGCCAAAGCACAGGTAGCTGCCCAGCTTGTGCAGCTTGTCAAAGGCGTTGCCCACCGTGGGGTTGGCGCCGCAGCCGCTGGTGGTGTCGCTTTCACCGCATTTGGTGCTGACCCACAGCTCTTTGATGTCGCACTTTTCGCGTTGTTTTTCGCTGGCCGCCTGCACAAAGCCGCGTGCGGCTTGGCTGGCTTTCATGATGGTTTCATGGTCGCCGTGGCCTTCGATGCCAAAACCCACCACCGGCTTGCCCGTGGTGGCTATGCCGTCCACCACTTTCTTCGTCCAGCCGTCTTCAATGCCGATGACCACCACCGCCGCCACATTGGGGTTGCAGCCGGTGCCGATGAGGGTGCGGAAGTGCAAATCCAGGTCGGCACCAAACTGCAGCCGGCCATAGGGGTGCGGTATGGCCAGCGCGCCCTTGATGTTGTGGGCCACGGCCTCGGCCGCCGCGTTGGACAAGTCGTCCAGCGGCAGGATGATGACGTGGTTGCGCACGCCGACGCGGCCGTTCTCGCGGCGGTAGCCGAGGAAGGTGGTGTTGTTTGAAACGATTGCCATGTTGCTCACCACCTTTTGGTTTTGATGTTCTGAACATGCGCGTGCTCGCCGGCCTTGATCGGCGCGACCACCTTGCCCATGTCGATGCCGTACTTCCACACCGTGTCGCCGACGGCCATGTCGCGCAGCGCCACCTTGTGGCCGATCGGGATGTCGGAGCGCGCGACGACGTTGGTCATCTTGTCCTCGTCCATGATCCAGCCGGTCAGCTCCATGCCGGTCTTCACACCTTCCACCACGACGACGGCCACCGAGTCTTTGGCGTCGTGCAGCACGAAATGATTCATGTGCGCTCCTTGTTGGGTTGCTTAGGGAATACCGACAGTTTAGTGACGCCGCGCGGCGCGTCAACCTTGTCATTCATATGACTTGAAGGACTGGCTGGGTGCGGCTAGGATCGGCCTGCGATGACTCCCGCGCTGCCCTTCGATCGCCTGCCGCCCGATGCCGCCGGCGCGCCGCTGTACCGCCAGGCCAAGCAGGCGCTGCTGGCGGCCATCGAGTCCGGCCGCTATCCGGCTGCCAGCGCGCTGCCCAACGAGACCGCGCTCGCGGCGGCGCTCGGCGTGTCCATCGGCACGCTGCGTCACGCGGTCGATGAGCTGGTGGCCGAGCGCATCGTCGTTCGGCGTCAGGGCCGCGGCACTTTCGTTGCCACGCACACGACTGAGCGCTTCGTCTTCCAGTTCTTCCACGTCGAGCGCAGCGATGGTGCGCGCGATGCGCCAACGGTCGAGCTGCTGTCGTTCGAACGCGGCAAGCTCGACGACGAGGCTGCCGCCGCGCTGGCCTGCCGCGTGGGCGACGCTGCCGTGCTGATCGAGAACCGCCTCTCGTTGCAGGGCCGCCCTGTCGTGTACGACCGCCTGACGCTGCCGGCCGCCCTCTTCCGCGGCCTCACCGAAAAGCGCCTGCGCGAACGGCCGAGCACGATCTATCACCTCTACCAAACGGTGTTTGCCATCACGGTGGTACGGGCCACCGAACGCGTGCGGGCTGTCGCCGCCGACCGCACCGTCGCGCGCGTGCTCGGCGTGGCGCCCGGCAGTGCCGTGCTTCAAGTGCGGCGCACCGCGCTGACGTTCAACGACAAGCCGGTGGAGTACCGCGTCTCCACCATCTCGACCGCGCAGCACGACTACGTCAGCACCCTCGCGCCTCAGGCGTAAAGTGGCAAGTCATGAAACCCCAACGTTCTCTCCGTTCACTGCCCCCCAAGGGGGCGCAAGGCCTGCTTGGGGCGGCCCGGCGCGAGGCCTCATGACACCGAAGCACCCCGACCTCAGCGCGCGCAACTTCCCCACCGCCGAAGAAGAAGCCGCCACGCTCAAACCGACTTCGCTCTACGGCGGCGCCGACAGCAGCTACAAGCTCGCCTTCGCCGACGAGCGTTTTCTGCTGCGCGAAGACCTGCGCCCGGTGCGCATGCAGCTCGAGTTGTTGAAGCCGGAACTGATCCTGCAGGAAGAGCGCATCGTCGCCACGATCGTGATGTTCGGTAGCGCGCGCCTGGTGCCGATGGACGTGGCCGAAGAGCAGCTGGTCAAAGCAGAAGCCAGCAATGACAAAGCGGGAATAGCCCGCGCGCGCATGGCGCTGCACATGTCGCGCTACTACGAGGAAGCGCGGCAACTCTCGTCACTCATCACCCAGGCCAGCCACAAGCTCGACGAGAAAATCGTCGTCGTCACCGGCGGCGGCCCCGGCATCATGGAAGCCGGCAACCGCGGTGCCAGCGAAGCCGGCGGCCCGAGCATCGGACTGAACATCGTGCTGCCGCACGAGCAGGAGCCCAACGCCTACATCACGCCGCGCCTGTGCTTCCAGTTCCACTACTTCGCGCTGCGCAAGATGCACTTCCTGATGCGCTCGGCGGGCCTGGTGTGTTTCCCCGGCGGCTTCGGCACCCTGGATGAAATGTTCGAAGTGCTCACGCTCACGCAAACCGGCAAGGTCCGCAAGCGCCCCATCGTCCTCGTCGGCCGCGAGTTCTGGACGAAGCTGGTCAACTTCGACTGGCTGGTCGAGACCGGCATGATCGCCGCGGAAGACTTGAAGCTGTTCCACCTCGTCGAAACCGCCGAAGAAGCCTGGGCGGTGTTGGAGTCGGCACTCGGGCTCGACGTGCCGGAGACGATGACGGGGGAGTTTGCGGACGACGTGTGAGAGGCTCGACCATGCGCATGACGATCGACATCGACAACCAGCTTCTGATCAAGGCATCCAACCTGGCCGGGCCGCTGGACCATTCGGAGATCGTGAACGAGGGGTTGAAGGCACTGATCCAGCGAGAGAGCGCCAGGCGCTTGGAGCGCTTGGGCGGCACGCAGCCGGCGCTGAAGGCAGGGCCGCGCCGACGCGCGAAGGCGAAGCCTTGATCTGATGCTGAAGTTGCTGGGCTACGATTGGTGCGCAATGCGCGCAAAGGACGATGAATGAGCCGCAACGAAATCGAGGACAACAAATCCGTTGCTCTGTACTGGGACTTCGAGAACCTCCACGCCGCATTGGCCGAGGCAAAGTTTGGCGAAGGTTCCTATGGCAAACCGGACGCTCGATTCAAGCCGCAAGAGCCGTTGATCGACGTGCAGGCCGTTGTCGAACTCGGTTCATCCTTTGGACCGATCGCGATCAACCGCGCGTACTGCAACTGGCAGTTCTACGGGCGTTATCGGGACGCACTGCTTCAAAGCGCTGTCGAGTTGATCCAGCTTTTTCCACCGGGTGCATCGGCAAAGAACGGCGCCGACATCAAGCTGTGTCTCGATGCGGTCGAGGACATCAGCCGCTTCGACCACATCGGCACGATCATCATCGTCGGCGGAGACAGCGACTTCATGCCGGTAGCGCAGAAGATCAAGGCGGCGGGCCGCACTCTCGTCGGTGTGGGTGCACGCAAGAACACAAACAAGCATTGGGCAAAGAGTTGCCACGAGTTCCGCTACTACGAAAACCTGGTCGAGGAAGTCGCAGCCGTTGAGCCGCCCAAGCCGGCCGAGGCGCAGCCTCTGGCGCCACCACCGCCGGCCGACCCCGCGGCGGACATGCTCAGGCGAGCGGTTCGGCTACTGGCTGAGACAAAGGGCGACCCATGGGTGAACAAGGGCGCAATCTGGCCAATGATCAAGCGTCTCGATTCGACGTTCGATACCAAGGAACATGGCCATGCCACGTTTTCGGACATGGTGAAGGCACTCAACGCCATAGTCGAAGTGAAGAAGGGAGAGTCCGATCATGTTGTCCGTCTGCGCTGACAGCAGGTCGTGACGCTCGGCAGTTTCCGTGCAGTAACCGGACCCCGTTGTTCACGCCTATGACCACTGGTTGAATCGACTACGCACCGACTGCTGACCAATACCAATCGCCTTCATCCTTCGAGCATCCGCACCTTCACCGTCCGCCCCTTGACCTTCGCGGCGGACAGCTTCTTCAACACTTGGTCCGCCACGCGGCGCTCCACCGCCACGTAGGTCGAAAACTCGTTGACATTGATCTTGCCGATCTGCCCCGCGGCATAGCCCAGGTCTTTGGTCAGCGCTCCCAGCACGTCGCCGGGGCGGATTTTTTCTTTGCGGCCGCCGAGGATTTGCAGCGTCTGCATCGGCGGCAGCAGCGGCTGCGCGCTCGCTGGCGTCAACGTCGCCAGCGGCTGCCACTCCGACTTGAAGCCGAGCACGTGCTCGATCTGGCCGACGCGGCCCATCTCGTCCAACGTGGCCAGACTGAAGGCCCAGCCTTCGGCATCGACTCTGCCCGTGCGGCCGATGCGGTGCGTGTGCGTCGCCGGCTCGGGTGTCACGTCGACATTGATCACCGCTTCGAGCTCGGCAATGTCGAGGCCGCGCGCGGCGATGTCGGTGGCGACGAGCACGCTGCAACTGCGGTTGGCAAACTGCACCAGCACCTGGTCGCGGTCGCGCTGGTCGAGGTCGCCATGCAACTCCAACGCGGCAAAGCCTTGCGCCTTCAACACATCAACGAGGTTGCGGCATTGCTGCTTGGTGTTGCAGAAGGCCAGCGTGCTCACCGGCCGGTAGTGATTGAGCAGCTGCGACACGGCGTGCAGGCGTTCGTCTTCACGAATCTCGAAGAAGAGCTGGCGAATCTTCGTCGCGCTGTGCTGCTCGGCCACCGTCACCGTTTGCGGCTCACGCATGAAGGCCGCGCTCAGCTTGGCGATGCCCTCCGGGTACGTCGCCGAGAACAGCAG
>JANMHY010000788.1:0-12113 GCA_031375525.1 Burkholderiales bacterium | reverse complement strand
CCAGAACAGCGCGCGCCCGATCGGCCGGCAAGCCCACTTGCGCCGTGAGTTCGAGCAGCACGTCGTGCGCGCCCGGGTTGCGGCCATCGCCGTGATAGGCCTTCAACAGCGCGTGCTTCAACGCGCGTTGAGTGTCCTTTGCCCCTTCGATCCCCGCCCAGTGCAGCAGCCGGTGCGCATCGAAGGTGTTCCACACATGCTCGCGCGTGCCGAAGGTGAAGCCCTCGGCGGCACCGCGCTCGGCAATGCGCGCGCGGTTGACGGCGAGCTGCTCGTCGCTCATGCCGTACTTGGCTTTGAGGTATTGCGCAGCGTTGGCGCCGTCGGCGGTCATCGTCGGGTTGAGTTCGAAGGGCTGCATGCGCAGCTCAACGGCGATGTCGGAACCCACGCGCTCGAGCGCGCGTTCGAGAGCGTTCAGGCCGACCGCGCACCAGGGGCAGGCGACGTCGGATACGAAGTCGATTTGCAGGGTCTTCATCAGCGTTGCCTCGCAAGTTTCGGGTCGAGCAAATCACGCAGGCCATCGCCGAGCAGGTTCAGCCCCAGCACCGCCAGCGCAATCGCCGCGCCAGGATAGACCGCCAGCAGCGGCGCCTGGAACATCATCGTCTGCGCCTCGTTCAACATGCGGCCCCAGCTCGGCTGCGGTGGTTGCGTGCCCAGGCCGAGATAGGAGAGCGCCGCTTCGGCCAGGATTGCCAGCGCGAACTGGATCGTCATCTGCACGATCAGCACGTTGGCGATGTTGGGCAGCACATGGTCGATCGTGACGCGCCACGCGCCCTTGCCGGCCGCGCGCGCGGCGAGCACGTAGTCGCGCGACCAGACGCTGTTGGCGGCGGCGCGGGCCAGGCGCGCGAACACCGGGATGTTGAAGATGCCGATGGCGACGATGCTCGTCAGCAGGCCGGGGCCGTAAATCGCCGTCAGCATGATCGCAGTCAGCAGCGCCGGAAAGGCAAAGGTGAAATCGCTGGCGCGCATCACGACTTCTTCGACCCAGCCGCGTTGGGCCGCCGCCAGACAACCGATGGCCACGCCGAGCAAGACGCCGATGCCGACGGCGACGACGCCGACGCCGATCGAGTTCTGCGCGCCAACCAGCAGTTGCGAGGCGATGTCGCGGCCCAGGCTGTCGGTGCCGAGCCAATGCGCGGCGGACGGGCGGCTGAGCTTGTTGGCGATGTCGATGTCGGCGGGAGGGTAAGGGCTCCAGGCGAGCGACAGCAGTGCAGCGGCGGCCAGCAGCAGCACGAGCAGCGCGCCGATCACGAAGCTCGGGTGTTTCAGCGAGCGCGACATGACAGCCCCTCGGCCGCGGTGTACCGCAGCCACTCCCCCAGGGGGAGGAGCCGCTTGCTTGGGGCGGCCCGGCGCGCGCGGCTCAAGCACGGCGCGCCCGCAGCCGCGGATCGACCACCGCATAGAGCACATCGACGACGAAGTTGACGAGCACGACGACAGCGGCGAGCAGCATCACGACGTCGCGCACCAGCACCAGATCGCGGTTGCCGATGGCCTGGAAGACGAGGCGCCCGATGCCCGGCAGCACGAACACGTTCTCGACAATGACCGCGCCGGTGATCAGGTTGGCGAACTGCAGGCCCATGATCGTCAGCACCGGCACCATCGCGTTGCGCAGCACGTGGCGCCACAACACCTGGCGGCGCGACAGGCCCTTGGCGCGCGCGGTGCGCACATAGTCTTCGCGCAGCGCTTCGAGCACCGACGAGCGCGTCACGCGCGCCAGGATCGCGGCCTGCACGGCCGCGAGTGCGAGTGCGGGCAGCAGCAGCGACGACAACGCGGACCAGACGCCACCGCCATCGTCTTCGCGCCAGCCGGGGAATCCTCCCGCGCTGACCCATTGCAACTGCACCGCGAAGAGCAGGATCAGCAGGATGGCGAGCCAGAAGTTCGGGATCGACAGGCCGAGCTGCGACAGCACCATGACACCGGTGTCGCCGGCCTTGCGATGGTTTGCTGCCGCGTAGACGCCGGCCGACAGCGCGACGACGACGGTCAACACCATCGCCAGCAGCGCCAGCGGCACGCTCACGACCAAACGTTCGGCGATCAGATCGAAAGTCGGCGTGTCATACGCATAGCTCGTCGCGCTCTGGCCTTGCAGCAGGCCGCCGACCCAGGCGAAGTAGCGCGCCGCAGCAGGCTTGTCCAGACCGAGTTTGGCTTCGAGCGCCGCCAGCGACTCGGGCGTGGCCGTGTCGCCGAGCATCACCTCGGCCGGGTTGCCGGGCAGGATTTCGAGCACGGCGAAGACGACGAGCGATGCCGCCGCGAGCGTGACGGCGAAGCTGGCGAAGCGTTGGAGCAGAAACCAGATCATGAGCGCGCCGGAGTATCCTGCATCGACGCTTTTCCCGAGAGGCCCGCGATGCCCGCACTCCCTCTGCTCGACGCCACCGATCGTGTCTTCATCGCTGGCCAGTGGCGCACGTGCGCGTCGCGCGAGACGCTGCCGCTGATGAATCCGTCGGACGGCAGCACGCTCGCGCACATCGCACGCGGCAATGCGTCCGACATCGACGCCGCCGTGCAGGCCGCACAAGCCGGGCTCGACGGCGAGTGGGGCCGCCTCACCGCCGCCGAGCGCGGCCGTTTGTTGATGCGCTTGTCGGCACGCGTGCTCGACGTCGCCGACGATTTGGCGCGCCTGGAAGCGCTCGATGTCGGCAAGCCGCTCAAGCAAGCGCGCAGCGACGCCGTGGCGATGGCGCGCTACTTCGAGTTCTACGGCGGCGCGGCCGACAAGGTGATGGGCGAAACGATTCCATTCGCCGCCGGCTACACGGCGCTGACGCTGCGCGAGCCGCATGGCGTGACCGGCCATATCGTGCCCTGGAACTACCCGATGCAGATCATCGGCCGCTCGGTCGGCGCAGCGCTGGCGATGGGCAACGCTTGTGTGTTGAAGCCGGCTGAAGAGGCTTGTCTGACCGCGCTGGCGTTTGCACAACTGGCGCTCGAAGCGGGCCTGCCCGCGGGCACGCTCAACGTCGTGCCCGGCCTCGGCGAAGAAGCCGGCGCGGCGTTGACAGCGCATCGCGGCGTGGCCCACCTGTCGTTCACCGGCTCGGTGGCGGTGGGCCAACTCGTGCAGACGGCGGCGGCGAGAAACACCATTCCGGTGACGCTCGAACTCGGCGGCAAGAGCCCGCAGCTCGTGTTTGCCGATGCCGATCTCGACGCGGCACTGCCTTTCCTCGTCAACGCCGGCATCCAGAACGCAGGGCAGACCTGCTCGGCGGCGTCGCGCATCCTGGTCGAGCGCTCACGTTTCGACGAGGTGGTGCAGCGTATGGGCGAGCGCTACCGCGGATTGCGCGTCGGGCCGGCGATGGACGACCTCGACGTGGGGCCGCTGGTGTCGGCGCAGCAGCGTGAGATCGTCCTGGGCTATCTCGCGTTGGCCCGTGACACCGGATTGCAGATTACGGCGCAAGCACCGCTGCCGGGCGATCTACCACCGCGCGGCAATTACGTCGCGCCGACATTGCTCGCGCCCGTCGATGCCGCGCAGCGCCTGGCGCAGGAAGAGATCTTCGGCCCGGTGCAGGTGGTGATTCCGTTCGACGACGAGGCCGATGCGATCCGCATCGCCAATGGCACCGCCTACGGCCTGGTCGCAGGTGTGTGGACGAAGGACGGCAGCCGCGCGCTGCGCGTGGCACGGGCGCTGAAATGCGGCCAGGTCTTCGTCAACAACTACGGCGCCGGTGGTGGCATCGAGCTGCCGTTCGGCGGCGTCAAGTCGTCCGGCCACGGGCGCGAGAAGGGCTTCGAGGCGCTGTACGGCTTTTCGGCGCTGAAGACGGTGGCCATTGCTCACGGTGTGGCGCACGGTTGACGCGGCGGGCAAGTTGTCATACGCTGTATGACATGAACGAGAACCGAGTCAATGCGCGCATCGACGACGCCACGCAGGAGCGCTTGAACGAGCTGATCCTGACAACAGGGCAAAGCGTCAGCCACGTCGTGCGCGAAGCCATCGCGGTCTATCACGTGCAGATGCGCAAGGGGCGCCCGCTGCCCACGTCGCTGCTGTCGATGGTCGGCAAAGGCCGCAGCAAGGATGGCCGCACCGACGTTTCGGTCAACTACAAGGATCTCTACGCCCAGGCTCTCGAAGAGAAGTACGCACTGTCGCACCCGCCGACGAAGAATAAAAAGCCCAAGCGGTGATTGCCGTCGATACGGGCTACCTGTATGCCTTGCTCGACCCGCGCGACGGTTGGCACGCGCGGGCGTCCGCGCTGGTGACCACTGCCGAAGAAGGCTGGATCACCACCTGGCCCGTGTTGACCGAGGCAACGCATCTTCTTTCGTCGCGGCTGGGCATGAGCTTCGCGCTCGGCCTGCTCGACGATGTGTCCCAGGGCGGTCTTGCCGTGTGGCCGCTGCCCGACGACGCTGCGCCGCGCGCCGGCGCGCTGATGCGCAAGTACGCCAACCTGCCGATGGACCTGGCCGACGCCAGCCTCGTGCTGCTGGCCGAGCACTTGGGCCACGGCCGTATCCTGTCCACCGACATGCGTGATTTCGGCGCCTACCGCTGGAAGAACCGCAAGCCGTTCAAGAACCTGCTGGAGACACCCCGATGAGACTCGAGGACAAAGTGGCGATCGTCACCGGCGCCGGTTCGGGCTTCGGCGAAGGCATTGCGCGCAAGTTCGTCGCCGAGGGTGCGAAGGTGCTGTTGGTCGATCTGCGCGGCGACGCGGCGGAGAAGGCGGCCGAGGCGCTCGGCAGCGAAAAGGTCGCTCGCGCCTGGCACGCCGACGTGAGCAGCGCCGGCGACACGAAGAACATGTTCGACGCGGCGGAGCGTTTTTTCGGACCGCTCGACATCCTCGTCAACAACGCCGGCATCGGCCACAAGCCGCAGCCGCTCGAAGGCCTGGACGAACACGACTTCGACCGGATCGTCGCCGTCAACATGAAGGCCATCTACCTGGCCATGCGCGAAGCCGTGCCGCGTTTCAAGGCCCGTGCCGCCGATGCGCGCGGCTTGCGCGGCGTCGTGCTCAACATCGCTTCGACCGCCGGCGTGAGCCCGCGCCCAAGGCTGTGTTGGTACAACGCCAGCAAGGGCTGGGTCATCACCGCCACCCGTGCATCCGCCGTCGAACTGGCGCCACAGGGCATCCGCGTCAACGCGCTGAACCCGGTGGCCGGCGAGACGCCGCTGCTGGCCACCTTCATGGGCGAAGACACGCCGGAGATGCGCGCCAAGTTTCTGTCGACGATCCCGATCGGCCGCTTCTCGACGCCCGAAGACCTCGGCAACGCCGCCTGCTATCTGTGCAGCGACGAAGCCTCGATGGTCACCGGCGTGTGCATGGAAGTCGACGGCGGACGCTGCATCTGAACCCACCGGGGAACCACCATGCGCCTGGGCACCTACAACGTCGAGAACATGTTCGATCGCGCCAAGGCGATGAACATGGACACCTGGGCCGAGGGCCGGCCAGCGCTCGAAGCGCACGCGGCGCTGAACCGCTTGTTCAACAAGCCGACCTACAACACCGCGGACAAGGCGCGCATGTTGGCGCTGCTCGAAACGCAGGGCCTGCTGCGCCAGGACACGGGCCCTTTGCTGCTGCTGCGCAAGCTGCGCGGCAAGTTGCTGGACCGGCCGCGCAACGGGCCGGTGACGGTGGCGGCGAACGGCCGCGACGATTGGATCGGCTGGGTCGAACTGGTGTCCGAACCGGTGAGAGAAGCGGCGGCTCAGAACACGGCGCGCGTGATCGACGCCGTCAATGCCGATGTGCTGGCCGTGGTCGAAGCCGAAGACCGCACGACGCTGCGCCTGTTCAACGAGAAGCTGCTGCGCGCCGTCGATGCGACGCCCTACGCACACGTGATGCTGATCGACGGCAACGACGACCGCGGCATCGACGTCGGCATCCTCGCGCGCAGCAAGTTCCCGATCGTCTCGATCCGCTCGCATGTGGATGACGCCGACGCCGACGGCCTGATCTTCAGCCGCGACTGCGCCGAGTACGAGATCGCGCTGTCCGGGCGGCAGCGCCTGTGGGTGCTGGTGAACCACTTGAAGAGCAAGGGCTTCGGCAAGGCGAGCGACAACGACGCGCGGCGCTTGCGCCAGGCGACGCGCCTGCGCAAGCTCTACGACGCGCACCGCGCGCAGGGCGATGCGCTGGTGGCCGTGCTGGGCGACTTCAACGACACGCCCGGCAGCGCACCGCTGGCGCCTTTGCTCGGCGCGGGCTCGACGCTGCGCGACATCTTCACGCTGCCGGTGTTCGACGACGGCGGCCGCCCCGGCACGCACGGCAACTGCACCGCGAGCGGCAAGCTCGACTACATCCTGCTGTCGCCGGCGCTGGCGGCTGCGGCCACCGCCGCCGGCATCGAGCGCCGCGGCATGTGGGGCGGCGCCAACGGCACGCTGTGGCCGCATTTCCCCGAAGTGGCAGCCGAGAAGGACGCTGCGTCGGATCACGCGGCGTTGTGGGTCGATTTGCGCCTGTGATCAGAGCACGGCCGCAAACGCCGCCGCCGCACGCTCGACGTTGCCCGCATTCAAGCCGGCCACGCACATGCGCCCCGATCGCACGAGGTACACCGCGTGTTCTTCGCGCAGGCGATCGACCTGCGCCGCCGTGAGCCCCGTGTAGCTGAACATGCCGCGCTGCGTCAGGAAGTAGCCGAAGTCGCGGTCGGGCCGCTTGGCCGACAGCACCGCGTGCAGGCTCTTGCGCATGGCCAGGATGCGCTGGCGCATCGCTGCCACTTCGCCTTCCCACTGAGGCCGCAGCTTCGCGTCCGTCAGCACGCGGGCAACGATGCCGGCGGCGTGGATCGGCGGGCTGGAGTAGTTGCGGCGCACGGCGGCCTTCAACTGGCCGAGCACGAGATCGGCTTCGGCGGCGTCGGCGCAGACCAGGCTCAACGCACCGGCGCGCTCGCCGTACACGCTCATGCTCTTCGAAAACGAGTTGGCGACGGAGAAAGTCAGGCCCTGGTCGGCGAGCAGGCGCACGGCGTACGCGTCGTCTTCGATGCCGTCGCCGTAGCCCTGGTAGGCCAGGTCGAGCAAGGGCAGCAGTTGCCGCTCGGCCAGCAGCGGCGCCAGTTGGTCCCACTGCGGGCGCGACAAGTCAACGCCGGTCGGGTTGTGGCAGCAGGCGTGCAGCAGCACGATGCTTTGCGGCGGCAGCGCGCGCAGCGCTTCGCACATCGCGTCGAAGCGCAGGCCGCCGGTCTCGGCGTCGTAGTACGGGTACGTGTGCACGGCCAGGCCGGCGCCTTCGAACATCGCGCGGTGGTTGTCCCAGCTCGGGTCGCTGACCCAGACCGCGCTGCCCGGCAGCCAGCGGCGGATGAAATCGGCGCCGACCTTGAGCCCGCCGCTCGAGCCGACCGCTTGCAGCGTGGCGATGCGGCCGTCCCGGATCGCCGGGTGCCCGGCGCCGAACAGCAGCGCTTGCACGGCGCGCCGCATCGCCGCGTCGCCTTCGATCGGCAGGTAGCTCTTGGTGCCGCTGGCGGCCAGCATCTGCGCTTCGGCTTCGCGCACGCTGGCCAGCACCGGGATGCGGCCCTCGTCGTCGAAATAGATGCCGATCGACAGGTTGATCTTGTCCGGCCGCGGGTCCTTCTGGAAGGCCTCGTTGAGGCTGAGGATGGGGTCGCCTGCGTAAGCGTCGAGATGACCGAAAACGCTCATGCCGCCAACGCCTTCTCGATATCGACGCGCACCTTCTCCGGCTCGTCATTCGGCGCATAGCGCTTGATGACCTTGCCGTCGCGGCCGACGAGGAACTTGGTGAAGTTCCACTTGATCGCTTCGCTGCCGAGCATGCCGGGCGCCTCGGCCTTGAGCCAGCTCCACAGCGGGTCGGCGCCGGCGCCGTTGACGTCGACCTTGGCCATCATCGGGAAGCTCACGCCGTAGTTCATTTCGCAGAACGACGCGATCTCGCCGTTGCTGCCCGGGTCTTGCGCGCCGAACTGATTGCACGGGTAGCCGACGACGATGAGTCCGCGCTCACGCAAGTCCTGCCACAGCGATTCGAGCCCCTTGAACTGCGGCGTGAAGCCGCAGGCGCTGGCGGTGTTGACGAGCAGGAAGACATGCCCGCGCCGCGCTGCAAAGTCAGCCGGCTTGCCCGCAATCGACTTCGACGAAAACTCGAACAAGGAAGACGGTGTCATGGCGAGCCTCTCTGCGAGATGCAAGGGTATATCCCAGCAGACGCCGTGGATCCGGCTGCACCGATCCACTGGCGTTGCCCCCTGGAGGGGGAAGCGGCGAAGCCGCTACGGGGGTGGTCCAAAGTCACGCATCGTATCGCCACGAACATCCGGATGCGGTCTAGGGGGAGCCTTTCGTTGACAGCGCCGCACGGCCCCGGGAACATCGGTGCTGTGAGCGCGCTCCATCCGTCCAACCCCCCTTCGGCACCGATGCCGGTGCAGCGTGTGCTGCTGATCGGCTTCGGCGACTTCGAGCGCCAGGCGCTCACCTCGTACCTGCGCTTTTCCGGCACGCGCGTGCCGGCCTACGTTCAGGTCCAGGACATCGCCTCGGCCGATTTCGTGATCGCCGACGCCGACCACCCGGGCGCGATCGACGAGGTCATGGCCGCCGACCGCGGCGCCGACACGGTCTATATCGGCTCGCTGGCTCCCGAGGGTGCGCTGGCCTGGACGATGCGGCCGATCGATCCGCTGCAGGTCTTCCGCGAGCTCGACGCCGCCGTCGCGCTGCGCTTCTTCAAGAGTGCGCCGCCGCCATTGCACGTCAGCAGCGGCCCTGTGCCGCTGAACGCGCTGGTCGAAGAAGACCAGCAGCAACCACCGCAGCGCCGTGCCACCGACGTCTCCACCGGCCCGCTGGCCCTGCTGATCGACGACAGCGAGATCGCGCTGCGCTTCCTGCAGCGCCAGCTCACCACGCTCGGGCTGCGCACCGAGACGGCGGGCAACAGCCAGGCCGCGCTGGCGCAACTGGCGCAGCAACGCTTCGACGCCGTCTTCGTCGATATCGATCTGGGCCCGGACAGCGCGATGGACGGCTTTGCGCTGTGCCAGCACCTCAAACGCCAGCAGCGCCCGCATGGCACCGGCCTGCCGCCGCGCGTGGTCATCGTCAGCGCGCATGGCAGCGCCACCGACCGCGTGCGCGGCACCTTCGCCGGCTGCGACGCCTACCTGACCAAGCCGATCAAGGAAGAGACGATGCTCGGCCAGTTGCGCTCGCTCGGCCTGGTCGCGCCGGCCGAGGCCGCGCGGCCGCGGCGCAAGCGCGGCCCGGCGACCGCAGCACCCGCAGGCGCGGAGTTCGCCGACAGCAGCCCTCCGGTGGCCGAGCCGCAGCAGGCCAACGGCGAATCCATTTCAGCGGCTGAACCTACCGAGCCGCACTGATCGCTCACGCGGCGCGGCGCTGCAGCGCCGCCGAGACCGCCGCGGCGACGATCGCCGCCCCGCCCACCAGCACGCGCCCATCGACGCTGCCCGCGCCGAGCAGCACCGCCGAGACGCTGGCGAACAAGACTTCGACGAGCATGATCACCGCGGTGGCGTTGGCCGGCAGCCGCGCCGCCCCGTATTGCAGCGCCAGGTTGCTGGCCAGGAAGAAGGCGCCGAGCGTCACCGCCCCGGCGATCCAGCCCCAGGCGGCGCTCGGCAGAGCAGGCACCACGCCGCGGCTGTGCAACACCGACGCCAGCAGCAGCGCCACCAGCGCGCCGCCGGCAAACATGGCCAGCGCCCGCGCGCCTTCGGAGCGTGCTGCCTCGCGCTTGAGCATGACGTTGTTGAGCGCGAACGAAAAGCCGCCGACGACGCCCAGCCACTCGGGCAGCGTGCGCGGCACCGGCCAGCCGGCACCGTCATGCGGCCACAGGATGACCAGCGCGCCGGCCAGCGCCAAGCCGACGCGCAGCAGCGCGCCGCCGGAGAGCGGCTCGTGCAGCAGCACGCGCGCCAGCAGCACCGCCCAGACCGGCATCAGGTAGAACAGCAGCACGACGCGCACGACGTCGCCGATCGTCACCGCCCAGTTGAACGCGGCGTTGGTCGTGCCCGACGCCAGCACCAGCACCCACAGCGCCGGATGCGCGAGCACCTCGCGCCAGGCCGCGGGCCGCGCCAGCGTGATCACTGCCACGGCCAGCAGGTAGATCAGCACCGTGGCTGCCAGCGGATGCAGCCCCGCCGCTTGGAGCTGGCGAAACGGCCACCAGCTGACGCCCCAGGTAAAGGCGTTGAAGACCAGCGCCAGGGCTGGCAACAAACCGGCGTGACGGTTCAATGCAGGCCAGCGCCAGGCCGCTCCCAAGCGGCCTGCGCTCCCCTCGGGGGATGCGAGCGCAGCGAGCTAGGGAAGGTCTGCACAAGTGACGCGCAGATGTGCACCCAGTAGCGCGTCGGTGATCGCATGCCGATTCGCAACAGTGCAGCGCGCAAATCGCGCCTGCGTGGTTGCTTTTGCCGCGCAGCGGGTCACTTTTCGCCCCTTTTCACGCCGCACTGGCCGTCTGCGGACGGACTTGTCCATGCAGTATCTGCAACGCTTTGCGAGCCATCCACAGATTCGACAGCGCGAACAGCGTGTGCAGCTGCGCGTTGTTCTTCTTCAGTCCCCGGTAGCGCACCTTGACATGTCCGAACTGGCGCTTGAGCACGCGAAACGGATGCTCGACCTTGGCCCGGATGCTGGCCTTCAGGCGTTCGAGCTGGTCCTTCAACTGACCCAGCCGCTTGCTCTTGTCCAGCGCCGCGCGTTTGCCCGGGCGCATCGCCACGCTCCAACGCACGCCCGGCTTGGCGTCGTCGCGTTTGTCCGCGCCTTGGTAGCCCGCGTCGCCGAACGCATCGCTCTCCTGCCCGTGCAGCAGCGCGTTGGCCTGGACGACGTCGTTGACGTTGCCCGCCGTGGCGCGCACCGTGTGCACCAAGCCCGATTCGGCGTCCACGCCGATGTGAGCCTTCATCCCGAAGTACCACTGGTTGCCCTTCTTCGATTGGTGCATCTCGGGGTCGCGTTGGCCGCTGTTGTTCTTGGTCGAGCTGGGCGCGGCGATCAGCGTGGCGTCGACCACCGTGCCGGCGCGCAGCATCAAGCCCTTGGCGCGCAACAGCTCGTTGACGGTTTGCAGAATCTGCGGCGCCAGCTTGTGCTGCTCCAGCAGGTGGCGAAAGCGCAGGATGGTGCTCTCGTCGGGCAGACGCTCGCTCCAGCCGCCCAGGCCCGCGAAGTCGCGAAACAGCGCCACGTCGTGCAGCGCTTCTTCCATCGCCGGGTCGCTCAGCGTGAACCACTGCTGCATGAAGTGGATGCGCAGCATGGCCTCGACCGAAAACGGCGGGCGCCCGCGCCGACCTTCCGGCGCATATGGCGCCAACAGTTCGACCAGCGCCTGCCACGGCACCACGCGTTCCATCTCCTCGAGGAACTCGCGCTTGCGCGTGCGCTTGTTCGTGTTCCCCAATCCCAGGCTGCTTTGCTTCATGCGCAGCATCGTCTCAATTCACACCACCGACCACAACCACAGTTGCCCGGGGTTTATGCAGACCTTCCCTAGGGGCCGTCATTGCTAATGGGGATCGGAGCGGGCGATGGCGAGCAGGCGCTCGACCTCGTCACGGTGCTGCACCGTATTGCGCAGATGCCAGCGCCGGATCAGCTCCATCGTGCCGGCGACGACGATGCCGAAGATCGTGATCGCGCCAAACGCCGACAGGCCGAACTTCGTCATCGCGGTGTAGAACGCGCCGAGGCCCAAGATGCAGGCCTGCTCGTTGAAGTTCTGCACCGCGATCGAGCGGCCGGCGCCCATCAGGTTGTGGCCGCGGTGTTGCAGCAGCGCATTCATCGGCACGACGAGGTAGCCGCCGATGGCGCCGAGGATGATCAGAAACGGCGCGGCGAGCCAGACGTTGTCGATGAAGTTCATGCCGATGACCAGCAGGCCCATGCCGATGCCCAGCGGGATGACGCTGGTGGCGCGGTCCAACTTCATGAACATCGAGGCCGCGATCGCGCCGACCGCGGTGCCGACCGCGACCACGCCGACCAGGCTCGAGGCCTGCGTCGTCGAGTAGCCGAGCGC
>JANMHY010000713.1:0-8545 GCA_031375525.1 Burkholderiales bacterium | reverse complement strand
GCTGGCGATGGAAGTCGAAGAGCTGCTGCGCTCGCACCCGGTGGATGGCGTGGTGCTGCTGGCCGGCTGCGACAAGACGACGCCGGGCACGGTGATGGGCGCGATCAGCATGGGTCTGCCGACGATCTTCTGCTCAGCGGGGCCGATGCTGAACGACCGTTATCTCAAAGCCGGCCAGCCCGAGCGAAAAGTCGGCGCCGGCACGCACACGCGCCTGTTCTGGGACGAGTACCAGGCCGGCAAGGTCAGCGATGCCGAGTGGATAAAACTCGAAGCGCACATGACGCGCAGCCCCGGCACCTGCAACACCATGGGCACGGCGAGCACGATGACGTCGATCGTCGAAGCGCTCGGCCTGGCGCTGCCCGGCTCGACGGCGATTCCGGCGATGGACGCCGCGCACACGCGCATGGCGACGACCTGCGGCGAGCGCATCGTGCAGATGGTCTGGGACGACCTCAAGCCGCGCGACATCCTGACGCGCGGCGCATTCATGAACGCCGCCGCGGTGCAGATGGCGCTCGGCGGCTCGACCAACGCCGCGGTTCACATCATTGCGATGGCGCGACGGGCCGGCGTGGACCTCACGCTCGACCACCTCGACGCCATCGGCCGCGAGGTGCCGGTGCTGGCCAACCTGTTCCCGAGCGGCGACCGGCTGATGGAAGACTTTCACTACGCCGGCGGCCTGCCGGCGTTGATGTCGCGCATCACGCCGCACCTGTTCCTCGATCAGCGCAACGTCAACGGCAAGACGCTCGGCGAAAACCTCGAAGGTGTGCAGGTGCTCGACGACGCCGTGATCCGCCCCGTGAGCGATCCTGTCAGCGCCAACGGCGCGCTGGCCGTGCTGCGCGGCAACCTCGCGCCCGAAGGCGCGGTGATGAAGGCCAGCGCGGCGAGCCCGAAGTTCTTCCAGCACCGCGGCCGCGCCATCGTCTTCGACGACCCGGCAGCAATGAACAAAGCCTGCGCGGATGTGAACCTCGACTGCGACGAGAACACCGTGCTGGTGCTGCGCAACGCCGGCCCCGTCGGCGCGCCCGGCATGCCCGAGTGGGGCGGCTTGCCGATCCCGAAGAAGCTGTTGGAGCAAGGCGTGCGCGACATGGTGCGCGTCTCCGATGCGCGCATGAGCGGCACCCACTACGGCACCTGCGTGCTGCACGTCAGCCCGGAGAGCGCTGTCGGCGGGCCGCTGGCGCTGGTGAAAAGCGGCGACTGGATCGAGCTCGACGTGGCGGCGCGCCGCCTGCACCTCGACGTGAGCGACGGCGAGCTGGCGCGCCGCAAGGCGGACTGGCGGCCCGCACCCGAACCGTACGCACGCGGCTTCGTCAAGCTCTACCGCGCCCACGTGACGCAGGCCCACGAGGGCTGCGATTTCGATTTCCTGCAAGGCACGGACGCGACGCCCGAGCCGGTCATCTACTGAGGCAAAACATGAGCATGAACCCCTTGCGTCAACTCCTGAAATCCGCCGGCTCGCAAGCGCCGCTGGGCACCTGGATCATGGCCGCCAGCCCGCTGGTCACCGAGGCCATGGGCCACGCCGGCTTCCAGTGGGGCGTGATCGACATGGAGCACACGCCGCTGGACATGATGGAAGTGATCCATCTGCTGCAGGCCGCGGGCAACACGAAGATGGTGCCGATCGTGCGCGTGCCGTGGAACGACACCGTCAGCATCAAGCGTGTGCTCGACGCCGGCGCACAGACGCTGCTGATCCCCTTCGTGCAGAACGCCGAAGAAGCCAAGCGTGCGGTGGCGGCCACGCGCTATCCTCCTGAGGGCATCCGCGGCCTGGCCGGCATGAGCCGCGGCTCGAAGTTCGGCACCATCCCCGACTACGCGAAGACCGCCAACAAGACGGTCGGCGCGGTGCTGCAACTCGAAACGCCGGCCGCGGTGGCGCAACTCGAAGCCATCGCCGCGGTGCCCGGCGTCGATTCGCTTTTCATGGGCCCGGGCGACTTGTCGGCCGCGCTTGGCCACGCCGGCAACACCACGCACACCGATGTCATGGCCGTGATGGCCGATGCCGCGCGTCGCTGCAATGCGATCGGCATGCCGGTGGGCACCGTCGGCGGCACGCCCGAGCTGGTGGTGCAGTACCGCGCGATGGGCTTCAACTATGTCGCCATCGGCAGCGACCTTGGTCTGCTGATGCGCGGCGCGCAGGCGGCGGTGAAGGCGCTGACCACGCCCGATGGCGAGACCCATGTGCACACGCTGTCGGGCGGCACACAAACGTCCTCAGGAGGGTATTGATGGCCGCAGTCGATCTCAAAGGCGTCGTCAAGAGTTACGACGGCAAAACGAATGTCATCCACGGCATCGACCTGGACATCAAGCACGGCGAGTTCGTCGTCTTCGTCGGCCCGTCGGGCTGCGGCAAGAGCACGCTGCTGCGCATGATCGCCGGGCTGGAGACGATCAGCGGCGGCGAGATCCGCATCGGCGACCAGGTCGTCAACGACCTGCCGCCGCGCGCGCGCGACATCGCGATGGTGTTCCAGGATTACGCGCTCTACCCGCACAAGAATCTGTACGACAACATGGCCTTCGGCCTGCGCCTGCGCGGCACCGACGAGGGCGAGATCAAGACGCGCGTGATGGACGCGGCCAAGCTGCTGCGCATCGACCACATGCTCGAGCGCCGGCCGGGCGCGCTGTCCGGCGGCCAGCGCCAGCGCGTGGCGATCGGCCGCGCCATCGTTCGCCAGCCCAAAGTTTTTCTCTTCGACGAGCCGCTGTCGAATCTCGATGCGCAACTGCGCGGCGAGATGAGGAGCGAGATCAAGCGCCTGCACCAGCGCCTGGGCGCGACCATCATCTACGTCACGCACGACCAGGTCGAGGCGATGACGATGGCCGACCGCATTGCCGTGCTGTCGGCCGGCAAGAAGATGCAGTACGACACGCCGGACACGATCTACAACCAGCCGGCGGCGCTGTTCGTGGCCGGCTTCACCGGCGCGCCGGCGATGAACCTGGTCGATTGCACATTGAGCGGCGCCCGTGCCGACCTCGGCGCCGGGACGCAGATCGTCGTCCCGGCCGCACTCGCGTCGCGCGCCAACGGCGCGACCAAAGTGAAGTTCGGCGTGCGCCCGGAGAACCTGACGCTGTCGGCGCAAGCCAGCGACGACATCGCCGTGCCGGCCGAAGTGGCGCTGCTCGAGCCGCTCGGCTCCGAGACGCTGGCCACGCTCAAGGTCGGCGCGGCCGAAATGATCGCGCGCTGCCCGGCCTCGTTCCGCGAAGCGCCTGGTACGCGTTTGTCCGTGCATCTCAATCCGCGCCACATGCGTTTGTTCGATGCCGCCAGCGGGGCGGCGATCTGATTTCATCGACCCACAACGACACCCAGGAGACACCCACACCATGATGAAGCGTCGCACCTCGTTGACTGCATTGGCCGCCGCCGCATTGGCGCTCGGCCTGTCCGCCACGGCCTACGCGCAGCAGACCACGCTGCGCGTGTTCTCCGGCGGCGCCAACCAGCGCCCGGACCTGATGCGCAAACTGTTCGACCAGTACCAGGCGAAGAACCCGAACGTCAAGGTCGAGATCGAAACCGGCGGCGCGACTTCCGAGTTGCAGCGCCAGTACCTCTCCACCGTGCTCAACGCCAAAGACCCGGCGATCGACATCTACCTGATCGACATCGTCAACCCGGCGCAGTACTACGGCGCCGGCTGGTTGGAGCCGCTCGACGCCTACATCGGCAAACCGGCCGACGTGATGAAGCCCTATCTGCCGGTGTACGCCACCTCGAACGTGGTCGACGGCAAGATCGCCGCGATGCCGGCCTTTGCGGATGCGATGTTCATGTACTACCGCAAGGACTTGCTCGAAAAGCATGGTGTGAAAGAACCGACGACCTGGGATGAGTTGAGCGCTGCGGCGACCAAGATCCAGAAGGCCGAGGGCAACGCCAATCTGCAAGGCCTGTCGATCCAGGGCGCGCCGATCGAAGGCGCGGTCTGCACCTTCCTGCTGCCTTACTGGGGCCAGGGCAAGGACTTCAACGATGCGAGCGGCAAGATGACGCTCGACAAGGCGGCGGCCACCAAGGGCCTGACGCAGTGGTTGACCATGGTCGACGCCGGCGTCATCAAAAAGAACGTCGCTGAAGTGAAGACGCCCGACACCGTCAACGAGTTCAAGGCCGGCCAGGTGGTGTTCGCGATCAACTGGGGCTTTGCCTGGGATCGCTTCAAGGACGATGCCGACTCGCAGGTCAAGGGCAAGGTCGGCGTGATGCCGCTGCCGGCCATGGCCGGCGGCAAGAGCGCCACCTGCGTCGGCGGCTGGCAGTGGGCGGTGAGCGCGTTCTCGAAGAACAAGCAGGCCGCGGCCAACCTGGTCAAGCACCTGGCGAGTCCCGAGTCGAGCAAGTTCCTCGCCGTCGAAGGTTCGCTGCTGGCGACCTACCAGAGCGTCTATACCGACGCCGACGTGGTCAAGAACGTGCCGTGGTTCAAGGACGCCGCCAACGTCGTCATCGCCGGCAAGAGCCGCCCGATGAGCAAGGACTACGGGCAAGTCAGCGACATCATCCGCACGACGACCAGCGCGGTGCTGGCGCGCACGAAGACGCCAGCCGATGGGGTGACCGAGATCGAGTCGCGCCTGGCGCGCGTGATGAGGTGATTGCATTCCTCCCTCCCCCTGCAAGGGGGAGGGCAGGGGTGGGGGTAAGCGCATGCGCCAACTGACCAGTGAACAGCGCGACTTCGCCCGCACGCTGCGCGTCAACGCCACGGACGCCGAGCGCGTGCTGTGGCGATCGCTGCGAAGCGAACAGCTCGGCGCGCGCTTTCGCCGGCAGCATCCGCTGGGCCCCTACGTGCTCGACTTCGCCTGCGTCGCGCAGCAGTTGGCGGTCGAAGTCGATGGCGGCCAGCACAACGGATCGGCGTCCGACACGGTGCGCGATGGCTGGCTTGCGGCGCAAGGCTGGCGTGTGTTGAGGTTCTGGAACAACGACGTGATGAACAACATCGATGGGGTGCTGATGATGATTTGCGAAGCGCTGGCTTTATCCCCAACCCAGCTACCCCCACCCCAACCCTCCCCCTTGCAGGGGGAGGGAGCAAAGACATGAGCACCCCCACCACCCTCGACCGCCTGCGCGACCCGAGCGAAAAAACGCTCGGCTTCCTGCTGCTGGCGCCTGCCTTCCTGTTGCTCGCATTGATCGTCGTCTATCCGATCGGCAAGCTGATCTGGAACAGCTTCTACGACCTGCGCCTGTCGGGCGGCGGCGGCATCAAGTTCGTCGGCCTCGAGAACTACCTGCTGGTGTTCAAGGACGCCGACTTCTGGAACGCGACCAAGAACACGGTGCTGATCACGCTCATCACCGTGCCCGGCGCGCTCGTCGTCGGCCTGGGCCTGGCGATGCTGGCCAACCTGCCGTTTAAGCGCAAATGGCCGGTGCGCCTGGCGCTGCTGTTGCCGTGGGCGCTGCCGCTGGCGTTCGCCGGCCTCATCTTTGCGTGGTTCTTCCACACCGAGTACGGCGTCGTCAACGATGTCGTGCGGCGGGTGGCCTCACCGAGCGAGCCGGCGATGTGGCTGCTGCGGCCGAACTGGGCCTTCGCGGCGATCTGCCTGACGATCGTCTGGAAGACCAGTTCCTTCATGGCGCTGATCCTGCTCGCCGGTTTGCAGATGATCCCCAAGACACTGTATGAAGCGGCCGAGGTCGATGGCGCCAGCCAGTGGCAGCAGTTCTGGCAGATCACGATCCCGATGCTGACGCCGTCGATCATCGTCGCGCTGATCTTTCGCACCATCACCGCGCTGCAGACCTTCGACATCCCGTACACGATGACCAAGGGCGGCCCCGGCAACGCCACCGAGACGCTGGCGATGCTGATCCACAAGACGACGATCGACTACCTCGACGTCGGCTATGGCTCGACACTCGCGGTGTGCATGTTCGTGCTGTCGCTGTTCGTCACGGCCTTCTACTTGAAGCGCATCGGAAAGAACGCATGAAATCGATTTGGGATGCAAAGAGCCTGCGCCTCATCGCTGCGGGCATCGTCGTCATCAACGGCTTCTTCCCCGCGGTGTGGATCCTGCTGACGTCGCTGAAGACCGAAGCTGAGCTGGTCAGCAAGCCCATCACCTACTGGCCGCACAACCCGACGCTGGCCAACTACGTGCAGGCCTTCACCGACCAGCCGCTGCTGAAGTACCTCGGCAACAGCCTGGCGGTGGCCCTGTCCGCAACGGTGTTCTCGCTGCTCGTCTCGGCGCTCGCCGCCTACGCGATCGCGCGCCTGAACCTGAAGCGCCGCCAGCTCATCCTGACCTGCATCGTCGCCTCGTCGATGTTCCCGCTGGTGACGCTGCTGGTGCCGATCTTCGAGACCATGCGCACCTTGGGCCTGCTCAACAGCTACACCGCACTGGTGCTGCCCTACATCGTGCTCAACCTGCCGGTGTGCACGCTCGTGCTGGTGAGCTTCTTCCAGAGCATCCCGAGAGACCTCGAGAACGCCGCGATGATCGACGGCTGCACGCGCATGGGCGCTCTCGTGCGCGTGGTCGTGCCGCTGGCCGCGCCGGGCGTGTTCACGGCCGGCATCCTGGCCTTCGTCAATTCGTGGGACGAGTTCCTGCTCGCGCTGTCGCTCAACAGCAATCCGAACTTCCGCACACTCCCGGTCGGCATCACGCTCTACCAGGGCGAGTTCACGTTTCCGTGGCCGATCATCTCGGCCGCGCTGATCGTGGCCATCGTGCCGATCGCGGTGCTGATCGCGATCTTCCAGGAGCGTGTGGTCGGGGGTCTGACGCAAGGCGGCTTGAAAGGATAGCCATGATTCGCTACGGCATCATCGGTTGCGGCAGCATGGGCCGCGAGCACATCGAGAACCTGCGCGCAATGGGCGGGACAAAGGTCACGGCGATTGCCGACCCGACGCTCTCCAGCCGCGAGCAGGCAGCGGCCATCGTCGATGGCAAGGTGCAACTGTTCGAAGACCACAAGGACCTCTTGAAGAGCGGCCTGTGCGACGCGGTGGTGATCGCCAGCCCGAACTTCACGCACATCGAGGTCATGCGCGACGCCCTGGCCACCGACCTGCACATCTTGTGCGAGAAGCCGCTGGTGACGACGATGGCCGACGGCGTCGAGATGATCGAGCGCGCGAAGCGCAAGGCCAAAGGCATCGTCTGGGTGGCGCAGGAGTACCGCTACATGCCGCCGGTGGCCGAGATGATCCGCATCGCGCACGACGGCGGCGTCGGCCGGCTGCACCAGGTGGCGATCCGCGAACACCGCGAGCCGTTTTATCCGAAGGTCGGCGACTGGAATCGTTTCTCCGCCAACACCGGCGGCACGCTGGTCGAGAAGTGCTGCCACTACTTCAACCTGATGGACTTCATCTTGAAGGAGAAGCCGGCACGCGTCTTCGCGTCGGGCGGCCAGCGCGTCAATCACCTCGACGAGAGCTACAACGGCAAAACACCGGACATGCTCGACAGCGCCTACGTCATCGTCGAGTACCCGAGCGGCGCGCGCGCGAGCCTCGACCTGTGCATGTTCGCCGAGAACTCGATCGACAACGAGCACATCACGATCGTCGGCGCCGAAGGCAAGCTCGAATCGCTGCTGCCCTCGGGCGTGCTGCGCTACGGCCGGCGTGAGGATTGGGGCCGGCGCGAGGTCTGGGGTCAACCGTCGGGCACGGCCAAGGGCGTGGCGGTGCGCCAGATCCGCGACACCAACATCAAATACCTCGGCCAGCATTTCGGCGCCAGCTACATCGAGCACCAGAAGTTCGCGCACGCGGTGCGCCACGGCCTGCCGCCAGAGATCGGTCTCGAAGAAGGCCTGCGCTCGGTGGCCACGGGATTCGCGGGGCACAAGAGCATCGACGAAGGGCGCGTCGTCGCGCTGACCGAGGTCTTGCCTGCCGGCTGGTGATTCGAGTGTGGTTAGGATGCATGCGTCACCGGCTTTTCGCGGATTCCATCGCATGAACGACAAGACCACCGCCCTCGAATTGCGCGCCGGCCCGCTGCGCCTGGCGCTGCGCCCCGACCTCGGCGGCTCGATCGCCGGCCTGTGGCACGGCGACACGGCGGTGCTGCGCAGCGTCGAGCCCGCGGCACTGGCCGGTCCGCGAAAGTCGGCCTGCTTCCCGCTGGCGCCGTACTCCGGCCGCCTGGGCTACAAGCGCTTTCGCTGGCTCGGCCGCGAGCACACCACGGCGGCCAACTTCGGCGACGACTACCCGCACTCGCTGCACGGCAGCGCCTGGACGCAGCCGTGGCGCGTGACGCAGCATGACGCCCACTCGGCCGAGCTGATGCTCACGCAGCGCACCGACGCGCACTGGCCGTTCACGTTCGACCTGATGCAGCGCTTCGAGCTCAGCGACGACGCGCTGACGGTGCGCCTGCACTTCACCAACATCGACGCCCGCACGCAGCCGGTCGGCCTGGGCTGGCACCCGTACTTCCCCAAGCGCAGCCGCAGCCGCTTGCATGTGGAGTGCAGCGGGCGCTGGGAGTCCGA
>JANMHY010000711.1:0-6129 GCA_031375525.1 Burkholderiales bacterium | reverse complement strand
CGCCAGCGCCTTCTACGGCCCGTTCCGCGACGCCGTCGGCTCGGCCAAGAACCTCGGCAAGAGCGACAAGAAGGTCTATCAGATGGACCCGGGCAACAGCGACGAGGCGCTGCGCGAAGTGGCGCTCGACATCGCCGAGGGTGCCGACATGGTGATGGTCAAGCCCGGCATGCCGTACCTGGACATCGTGCGCCGTGTCAAAGACACCTTCCGCATGCCGACCTTCGCCTACCAGGTCAGCGGCGAGTACAGCATGCTGAAGGCCGCCGCGGCCAACGGCTGGCTCGACCATGACGCGGTGATGATGGAGTCGTTGCTGGCCTTAAATCGCGCGGGTGCCGATGGCGTGCTGACGTATTTCGCGCTCGACGCAGCGCGCTTGCTGAAAACCGCCTGATGGCCGCGCCGCCGTTGCGGGTCTTCCACGTCGCCGCCGACCGCCTGACCGAACTCGCGGCCCTGCCCGAAGCGCTGCCGGCCTCGGGCTTTCTGTGGATCGGCGCGGCGCGTGGTGAACTCGAAAGCCAGCTCGGCGCGCTGCAAGACCGGCTGCAACGCTGGGAGGGCGGGCCGCTGGTCGACCTGCACGTCAGCGACCTGCTCAACCCGCAACTGCCGAGCCAGCACGACTACACCTCCTGGTACGACCTGCTGGTGTTCCGCCGCCTGGCCGCCGGCCAGGGCAAGACCGCGGCCGACAGCGGGCACGACTCGGTGGCCGCGGCACGGCTGACGCTCGATGCCATCGACACCAGCCCGGTCGGCTTTGCCGTTTTCGATCACGTGCTGCTGACCGTGCACCCACCGGACTGCGCCGTGCGCGACTACTTCGCCCAGCGCCTGCTCGGTCTGGCGCCCAACGCAGGCGAAGGCCGCACGCTGGCGCGCCTGCCGGCCAGCCCGGCCGACCTGATGCTGCGCATGCTCAACCACATGGTCGACAGCTACCTCGACCTGCGGCGGCTGCTGACGCGCCAGCTCGGCGCCTTGCAGCATGAGCTGCTCAACGCCGCCAGCCGCTTTCACGACTGGTCGATGCTGCTCGATGCACGCAACGCGCTGCACCTGTTGGAGGACACCTGCGAGGACCAGCGCGCCGCCGTGCAGGAATGGATCGACGCGCTCGAGGAGTGGCCCGACGCCGGCACCGACGCCGCGCGCCGCGAGCGCGAGCTGCTGCGCGTGCGCTCGCGCGACGTGCAGGAGCACATCGAGCGCGTGCTGACCCATGTCCGGCGGCTCGAACAATCGGCCGAGAACGCAGTGCAGATGCATTTCTCGGCGCTGTCCCACCGCACCAACGCCATCATGCGCACGCTGACCGTGCTGACGGCGATCTTCCTGCCGCTGAACCTGATCACCGGCTTTTTCGGCATGAACTTCGATGCGCTGCCGCTGATCCACAACGCCACCGGCGTCTGGATCACGCTCGGTTTGATGGCGCTGGTGGGGATGGGCCTGGGCGCGTTCTTCTGGCGCAAACGCTATCTGGGCACTCAGGGCCGGTAAGGATTGGGGTAGCCGAGCGCCGCGAGCAGTTCGACCTCGCGCGCCTCCATCTTTTCGGCTTCGGCTGCGCGCTCGTGGTCGAAGCCCTGCGCATGCAGCGCGCCGTGCACGAGCAGGTGAGCGTAGTGCGCGTCGATCGGCTTGCGCTGCTCGCGCGCTTCGCGCTCGACCACCGGCGCGCACAGCACGAGGTCGGCGATGACCACAGGTTCGCGCTGGTAGTCGAACGTGAGCACGTTGGTCGCATGGTCTTTGCGCCGATAGTCGCGGTTCAATGCGCGGCCTTCGTCAACACCGACGATGCGCACGGCGATCTCAGCCGGCGCTTCGAGCGCGCATCGAACCCAGCGCGCAACGCGCGAGCGCATCAACACGCCGCGATGCCGCCCGTCCGGTTGCTGCAACGACAGCCGCAGTTCAAACGTCGCTTTGCTGCGCGCGCTCATACGCCTCGACGATCCTTGCCACCAGCGGGTGCCGCACCACGTCGGCCGACGTGAAGCGCGTGAAGGCCACACCGGCCACACCGTGCAGCACCTGCTCGGCCTCGACCAGGCCGCTGGTCGCGCCCTTGGGCAGATCGACCTGGCTGGTGTCGCCGGTGATCACCGCCCTGCTGCCGAAGCCGATGCGCGTCAGGAACATCTTCATCTGCTCGGTCGTCGTGTTCTGCGCCTCGTCGAGGATGACGAAAGCATGGTTCAGCGTGCGCCCGCGCATGAAGGCCAGCGGCGCGATCTCGATCGTGCCCTTCTCGAAGGCCTTGGTCACGCGCTCCAAGCCCATCAGGTCGTACAGCGCGTCGTAGAGCGGGCGCAGGTACGGGTCCACCTTCTGTGCCAGATCGCCGGGCAGGAAACCGAGGCGCTCGCCGGCCTCGACCGCCGGCCGCGTCAGCACGATGCGCTGCACCTGCGTGCGTTCGAGCGCATCGACGGCGCAGGCCACGGCCAGGAAAGTCTTGCCGGTGCCGGCGGGCCCGATGCCGAAGGTCATGTCGTGGTCGAGGATGTGACGCAGGTACTGGCGCTGATTCGGCGTGCGGCCTTCGAGATCGCTGCGGCGCGTACGCAGAACGATGGCATCGGGATCACCGGTGCCCTCATCGCTGCGGCCCAGCGTGTCGGCGATCGCCATTTGCAGCGCCTGCTCGCCGATCGGCCGCGCCGCGCGGGCGTACAGCGTTTGCAGCAACGCCAGCGCGCGCTCGGCCATCGGTTGGGCGCCGTCGATGCGAAAGGCCTCGTTGCGGCGCGAGATGCGCACACCGAAAGCACTCTCGTTGGCGCGCTGGTGCGCATCGAGCGCGCCGGCAAGATGCGCCAGGCGGGCGTTGTCGGCAGGCGTGAAGGCATGACGAAGGATCAAGTGGAATGCCAAGGATGCAACGAAAGCGCGATTGTGGCGGTCCGGCACAAGGGATGCGTCCTGCACAATCGCCGGCCACATGATCCGTCTCGTCGGCCACGCCTGTCGCTGTGCTCTGCTGATGCTCGCGCTGCTGCCATGCGGCGCCGCGTCGGCACAAGGCGTGCCGGCGGCACAGCAATTTGCCGATGCGCTGGTCGCCGAGGACGACGGCAACGACCACTTTGCGGCGGCTGCGGGCACGCGCGTCGCCGCGCTGCCCGACGACTGGGCGCTGTCGCGGCCGGGCGTCGACACGCCGCTGTGGTACCGGCTGCGCTTCGATGCACCGGGCGCACGCCAAAGCGGCGCAACGCTCGGCCTGTTCATCGAGCGCGTCTGCGGCAACGTGGCCGTGCAACTCAATGGCCAGACGCTGCATGCCGCGGGTCGGATGCAGGACCCGATCGCGCTTGATTGCGAGCAGCCGCTGCTGCTGGCGCTGCCGCTGGCCCTGCTGCAAGACAGCGCCAACACGCTCGATCTGCGCCTGGCCGGCTACGCGCTCGAACAGGTGGCGTCGCGCCAGCGCGCCGCGGCGCTGGCCGCGCCGCAGATCGGCGCCTACGAGGCCTTGCATGCGCAGCTGCGCGAGACCGCACTGATCAAGACCGCGCTGCCGCAACTGGCGTCGAGCGCGCTGCTGATGATGGGCCTGGTGATCTTCGTGCTCGGCTGGTGGCACCGCCACGAACGGCACCTGCTGTACTTCGGCGCGCTGTCGATCGCCTGGGCGGCGGTGACCTGGCGCCCGTGGTGGCATGCCATGGGCTGGGGCCGTTTCGTCACCGAAGCAGCCCTGGTCAGCCTGATCGGCCTGGTGGCGCTGCTGGCCATCCAGTTCCTGCTCCACTTCGCGCGTCGCCGCTGGCACCCGGTGGGCTGGCTGCTGGCGGCGCAGAGCCTGCTCGTGCCGTTGACGCTGGCGATCGCCGGGCCGCAACAGGTGCATGCCGTGGCCAGCACCTGGTACGTGCTGTTCGTCGCCGAAGCATTGCTGGCGATCGGCTACTTTCTGCATGTCGCCCGCACGGCGCAGCGGCGCGATTTCTGGCCGATCCTGGTGCTGGTGCTGATCACGCTCCTGATGGTCGGCATCGAGCTGGCCGGCCAGCGCCTGCTGCTGCCGACAGGGTGGCGCACGCTGCCGCATGTGGCCACGCCGCTGGCCTTCCTGGGCATGGGCCTGCTGCTCGTGCACCAGGTCAGCCGCGCGCTGCGCAGCGCCGAGGAGCTGCGCAACTCGCTCGAATCGCGCATCCGCGACAGCACCGCAACGATGGAGCGCAACTACACGCAGATGGCCGAATTGCGCGTCGAGCAGGTGACGCAACAGGAGAGGAAGCGCATCGCCGCCGACCTGCACGACGACCTCGGCGCCAAGCTGCTGACGATCGTCCACACCAGCGAGAGCGAGCGCATTTCCACCCTCGCCCGCGAAGCGCTCGAAGAGATGCGGCTGTCGGTGCGCGGCTTGACCGGCAAGCCCGTGAAGCTGATCGATGCCCTCGGCGACTGGCGCGCCGAGGTCGTCAGCCGCTTGTCGCAAGCCGGCGTCGAAGGCGAGTGGCAGGCTCCCACCGACGAGCTGCCGCAGACGCTGTCGGCACGCGCCTATGTGCAGACGACACGCATCCTGCGCGAGGCCGTGAACAACATCATCAAGCACAGCGCCGCGTCGCGCTGCTCGATCCGCTGCAACATCACCAGCGGCGACTTCCTGCTCAAGATCCAGGACAACGGCAAAGGCATCCCGCTCGAACTCGACGGCCGCCTGGACCGCGGCCATGGCATGACCAGCATGAAGCACCGCGCCAAGCAACTGCAAGGGCAATGCCTGGTCGAATCGGGGCCGGGCTACGGAACCGTGATCCGCCTCACGATTCCGCTGGAAAAGCACACGCTGCCGGCGTGAGCGCGTGCTTGCGCGCTGCTAGCATGCTTCGTCACTGTTCCCGTGACGGGAGACCACGCCATGAAGACCATTCTCTTGCTCGAAGACCTGCCTGAAATCCGTGCCTGGATGAAGGACCTGGTGCTGCGCGTGTTCCCCGACGGTCAGATTTCGGAAGCGGCGCGCGTGCATGACGCAATCGCGCTCGCTTCGGCGATCAAGTTCGACCTGGCGCTGGTTGACCTCGGCCTGCCCGACGGCTCGGGCGTCGATGTGGTCGAGAAACTGCGTGAGACGCAGAGCGAATGCCAGTCGGTCGTGGTGACGATCCATGACGACGACGATCACCTCTTCCCGGCGCTGCAGGCCGGCGCCTTCGGCTACATCCTGAAGGAGCAGGCGCGCGAACTCATCATTGAGCAGTTGCAGCGCATGGCGCAGGGCGAGCCGCCCCTGTCGCCATCGATCGCGCGCCGCGTCATCGCCTACTTCGCCGCGCAGAACAAGCCGCAGGCCAATGCGCTGCCGCATGTGTCGCTGACCGAGCGCGAAAGCGAAGTGCTGTTGCGTGTGGCCAAAGGCTACACGCTGCCGGAGATCGGCGTACAGCTTGGCTTGTCGCGGCACACGATTGCCGACTACGTCAAGCAGATTTACCGCAAGCTCAACGTGAGCTCGCGCGCCGAAGCGGCGCTCGAAGCGCAACGCCTCGGTTTGTTCCGCCGCTAGATAAACTGCGGCTGATGATCGGCCGCATCACCGGAACGCTGGCGGAGAAGTCCCCGCCCAAACTGCTCATCGACTGCAACGGCATCGGCTACGAGGTCGATGTGCCGATGAGCACCTTCTACAACCTGCCGGCCATCGGCGAGCGGATCACGCTGCTGACGCATTTCGTCGTCCGTGAAGACGCGCAACTGCTCTATGGTTTTCTCAGCGCGGCCGAGCGCTCGACGTTTCGTGAAGTGCTGAAGATCAGCGGCATCGGCCCGCGCACCGCGTTGTCGGTGTTGTCGGGCTTGTCGGTGAGTGAACTCGCCCAGGCCGTGGCGCAGCAGCAGACGACGCGCCTGACCAAGGTGCCGGGCATCGGCAAGAAGACGGCCGAGCGCCTGCTGCTCGAACTCAAGGGCAAGCTCGCACCCGATCTGGGCTCACCGGCCACGGTGGCGAGTGACGCCCAGGCCGACATCGTGCAGGCGCTGTTGGCGCTGGGCTACTTCGAGGGCGAAGCCGCTTCGTCGGTCAAGGCCCTGCCGGCCGATGTGGCGGTGGCCGACGGCATCAAGCTGGCGCTCAAGGCCCTGTCGAAGTAAATC
>JANMHY010000703.1:0-1706 GCA_031375525.1 Burkholderiales bacterium | reverse complement strand
CCCGGGCTCAATCGCATCTTCTTCACCAACTCGGGCTCCGAGTCGGCTGACACCGCCCTCAAGATTGCGCTGGCCTACCACCGCGCACGCGGCGAATCGTCGCGTACCCGCATCATCGGCCGCGAGCGCGGCTATCACGGCGTCAACTTCGGCGGCATCTCGGTCGGCGGCATCGTCGCCAACCGCAAGATGTTCGGCACGCTGCTGGCGGGTGTCGATCACATCCGCCACACGCACGATCTGTCGAAGAACGCGTTTGCTGTCGGCCAGCCCGAACACGGCGCCGACCTCGCCGACGATCTCGAACGACTGGTGACGCTGCACGACGCGAGCACCATCGCTGCCGTCATCGTCGAGCCGATCGCGGGCTCCACAGGTGTGCTGATCCCGCCCAAGGGCTACCTCGAACGCCTGCGCGCGATCTGCGACAAGCACGGCATCTTGCTGATCTTCGACGAGGTCATCACCGGCTTCGGCCGCACCGGCAATGCGTTCGCGGCGCAGACCTTCAACGTCACGCCGGACCTGATCGCCTGCGCCAAGGGCATCACCAACGGCGCGGTGCCGATGGGCGCGGTGATCGCCAAGCAGAGCATCTACGACGCCTTCATGCAGGGCCCTGAGCACCTGATCGAGTTCTTCCACGGCTACACCTACTCTGCCCACCCGCTGGCCTGTGCCGCGGGTCTGGCGACGCTCGAAACCTATGCCGATGAAGGCCTGCTGACGCGCGCGCAGAAGATGGCCGGCACGTTCGCCGACGCGGTGCATTCATTGAAGGGCCTGCCCAACGTGATCGACGTGCGCAACTTCGGCCTCGTCGGCGGCATCGAGCTGGCGCCGCTGCCGGGCGAGCCGGCCAAGCGCGCCTTCAACGTCTTCCTCGAATGCTGGGAGCAAGGCTTGCTGGTGCGCACGACCGGCGACATCGTCGCGCTGTCGCCGCCGTTGATCGTCGAGAAGGCTCATCTCGAACGCATCGTCGATGTGCTCGGCAAAGCGATCAGGAAAAACGCATGACGTTCACGACCGCAAGAGCAAAGGACGCTGCCTAGCGCTTACCGCATGTCTTTCGTCGACACCGATCGCGAGCTGACGCGGCATTCCTACTATGCCGCCACCGCGCCCCGCACGCAGGCGTTCGCGCCGCTGCCGCAGGGGGAGTCCGCATGCGACGTGGCGGTCATCGGCGGCGGCCTGGCGGGCCTGTCGGCCGCCATCGAGTTGCGCCAGCGCGGCTTTGCCGTCACGCTGCTCGAAGCACAAACCATCGGTCACGGCGCCAGCGGCCGCAACGGCGGCCAGGCGATTTACGGTCTGGCCTGCGACATGACAACGATCGAAGACCAGCTCGGCCGCGACGCGGCGCAGCAGGTCTTCGCGATGTCGCTCGAAGCGCTCGATCTGATCCGCGAGCGCATCGCGCGTTTTGCCATCGACTGCGACTGGCGCGACGGCTACCTCGGTGTGGCGATGAACGCACGCAAAGCGCGCGCACTGCGCGACGAGGTCGATCTGCTCGGCTCACGCTACGACCACGCCCTGACCTGGATCGCGCGCAGCGATCTGCCGCAGTGGATCGACAGTAATTCCAGTGCTTAAAGCACCAGAACGTCCATGGCCTTCGGACACTCCAGGGTCGTGCCATCGACAGTCTTCCTTATCATCATTGAGTCTCCGGCATCCAATGCAGTGCTTTCCACCGC
>JANMHY010000649.1:0-5103 GCA_031375525.1 Burkholderiales bacterium | reverse complement strand
CTCGACTCGGCGCCGGAGCCGCTGTTCGACAGCTTTGCCCGCCTGGCCGCGCAAATTGCCGGCACGCCGATCGCGCTGGTCAGCCTGATCGACGACCAGCGCCAGTGGTTCAAGGCCAACCTCGGCCTGCCCGGCGTGCAGCAGACGCCGCGCGACGTGGCGTTTTGCGCCCATGCCATCCTCACGCGCGATGTGATGACCGTGGTCGACGCGCGCGCCGATCCGCGCTTCGCCGACAACCCGCTGGTCACCGGCGAGCCCGGCATCCGCTTCTACGCCGGCGCGCCGTTGACGCTGCCCAGCGGCGAGCGCCTGGGCACGCTGTGCGTGATCGACCGCGCGCCGCGCCAGCTCAGCGACGAGCAGAAACTTCAACTCGCCGAGCTGGCGCAAGCGGTGGTGCAGGCGCTGCTGCTGCGCGAGCGCGCGCATGGCCACGCGCTGGGCGCGCCGAGCGCTGTCGAGTCCGAGCTCGCCGGTCATGTGCGCGCGCTGAGTTCGATCCTCGACCGGCTGCCGATGGCGGTCTCGGTGTGGGACCGCGAGCTGCGCAACGCCTACGCCAATGCGCGCATGCAGCAGCGCACGGGCCGCAGCGCCGCGGCGTTGTCGGGCCTGCACCTGTCGGACGTGATCGGGCCGATGGCGTTCGAGGCCAGCCGCCCGCACCACGAAGCCGTGCTGGCCGGCACGGCACGGACCTTCGAGGCGCGGGTGCCGTTCAAGAGCGGCATGCGCGACGAGCAGGTGCAACTGGTGCCGCTGCGCGGTGAGAACGACGCCGTCGAAGGCTATGTCGCGCTGGCGCAGGACCTGTGGGACGCACGCGCGATGGACGCCGCTCAGCACGCGCTGGCCGACAGCGAGCGCAAGTTCCGCACGCTCTCCGACGCCTCGCCGCTGGGCGTCTTCCACACCGACGCGCAGGGCTGCTGCACCTACACCAACGCGCAATGGCAATCGATCTTCGGCCTGTCGATCGAACAAAGCCTGGGCGAAGGCTGGAGCAGCACCTTGCACCCGGACGATCGGGCCGCCGTCTTCGCCGAGTGGCAGCGCACGGAGGCAGCAGGTATCGAGTTCGCTATGGAATTTCGCGTGCAGCGGCCGGACGCCACGCTGCGTCAGGTGCGCTCGCTGGCGCGCGCGGTGCTCGGCGACAGCGGCGCAATCACCGGCTTCGTCGGCACGGTCGAAGACGTCACCGAAGCCCGCGCGCGCGAAGCACGCCTGCGCGACAGCGAAGCCTTCCTCGACCGCACCGGCCGCGTTGCCGGCATCGGCGGCTGGGAAGTCGATCTGCTGGACGGCACGCTGACCTGGTCGGACCAGACCTGCCGCATCCACGGTCTTGAGCCAGGCCACCAGCCGACGGTCGAAGAAGCCCTTGGCTTCTACCCGCCCGAGGTCCGCGACACCATCGCCCACGCCTTCGAGCTGGCAACCGCGGTGGGCACGGCGTACGACCTCGAGCTGCCGCTGGTCACCGCCGACGGCCGGCACATCTGGGTGCGCACGATCGGCGAGGTGACGTTCGACAACGGCCGCGCGGTGCGCGCGTTCGGCACCTTCCAGGACATCACCTGGCGCCACGACGCCGAGATCGCGCTGCGCGACAGCAACCGCCTGCTGCGCCAGCTCTACGAGCAGACGCCGGCGATGATGCATTCGATCGACAGCGACGGCCTGGTGCTGTCGGTGTCGGACCGCTGGCTGGAGACGATGGGCTACCTGCGCGAGGACGTGATCGGCCGGCGCGCCCTCGATTTCTTCACCGATGAATCGCGCCACCTGCGCCAGGACGATCTGCAGCAACTCTGGGCCAACGGCCGCCACACCAGCGGTGTGCTGCAGGTCAAGCGCAGCGACGGCAACCTGCTCGACATCGTCGCCTCGGCAATCGTGCAGTACGACGAAGGCGGCCAGGCGCTGCGTGCGCTGGTGGTCACCGACGACGTGACCGAGCTGCTGGCCCGCACCGCCGAGCTGCGGCGCGAGCAGGTGCAGCGCGCCGATGTCGAACGCTATGCCGCCGAGCTCGATGCGCTGCTGGCCGAACGCAGCGAGATGCTCAACGTGCTCGCCCATGAAGTGCGCCAGCCGCTGAACAACGCCTCGGCAGCGCTGCAAAGCGCCGCTGCTGCCCTGGCCGGCGAGCGCTCGCGCGGCGACGCGGCCGAGCGCCTGCAGCGCGCGCAAGACGTGATGCATGCCGTGATGTCCGGTGTCGACAACACACTGGCGGTGGCCACGCTGCTGGGCAGCGGCCAGCCGGTCTTGCGCCAGGACAGCGACGTCGACATCGACACGCTGCTGGCCGTGGCCGTCGGCGACATGCCTGTGGCCGAACGCGACCGCGTGCACATCGAGCGCGTGGCCGAGACGCGCACCGCGTCGATGGACATGGGCCTGCTGCGCCTGGCGCTGCGCAACCTGCTGGCCAACGCGCTGCGCTACTCCCCTCCGGGATCAGCGGTGACGCTGCGCGTGGCCGACTCCGATCAGCCGCTGGCACTGGTGCTCGACGTCATCGACCAGGGCGGCGGCATCCAGCCCGAACTGCTGCCGCGTTTGTTCGAGCGTGGCACGCGCGGGCGCCACCCGAGCGGTCGCGCCAGCCACGGCCTGGGCCTGTACATCGTGCGTCGCGTGCTCGAGCTGCAGGGGGGCCGCGCCGAACTGGTGGCCACCGGCCCCGGCGGCACGACGATGCGGCTGTGGATCGCGCAGGGCGGCGGCGACCTACCCCCGCCAGCGGTTCAGGCGACTGTCAACGGCGCTCTGAACAAGTAGCCGACGCGCGAGCGCGACTGTAGCGGCACCAGCATCGGCGTCGCGCGCTCGATGCGGCGGCGCAGGCGGTAAATGATGGCGTTCAGGCCGTTGTCGCCCTCGTCGTCCTGGGCCCGGCCCAGGCGCTGCGACAGCGTCTCGCGCGTCACCGTTTCGCCGGCGGCTTCGAGCAGGCACTCGAGCACGGTGATGTCGGCGTCGGACAGGGCCACGCGCGCGCCGTCGGGCACGATCAGCTCGCGCGACTGGCGGTCGAGCTTCCACGAGCGGGCGGACGTGGCGTCCTTGCCGGCGCGGCGCTGCACCGCCTGGATGGCCAGCGAGACCTGGTCGAACTGCACCGGCTTGGCCAGGTACATGTCGGCGCCGGCCGTCATGACGCTGGCAAAGACGTCCGGGCCGAGGCGGCCGGAGACCACCAGCAGGCCGGCATCGCTGCGGCGGCGGATGACCTTGATCAGCTCGACGCCGTCGACGCCAGGCAGCATCAGATCGACGAGGTAGAAGTCGTAGCGGTGGGATTCCGCATCGGCGAGCAACATGTTGCTGTCGCCGAAGACGCTGACGTCGATGCCCTTGCCGCGCAGGTGCTGGGCCAGGTACTCCGAGTATTCGGCGTCGTCGTCGATGAGGGCGAGGTTTCTTGGCAGCATGGGATGTATTGTGCAGTCGAATTTTTGCCCCACGCTATTCTCTAGAGATGACACAGCCCCCACGCTCGCTTTGCGCGCTGCCTTCCCGAGGGAGCGGTCAGGGGCTTGGGGCTGTCCGGCTCTCAAGGCGACGGACGGGCCGCGTGCGCAGCGCAGAGGCTTGCCCTTCGCTGCGCTGCGGGTGCCCTGCGGTACTCGCCTTTGGGTCGCACCGCGTAACTCGCTGCACTCACTGCGTTCGTTGCGCTCGAACAGACGCGGTGAGTATGTTGACGAAGCGCGTGAGTACACGCGCCGACCCAAAGGCTGCGTTCCTCGGCGGCGCCTATGCGCTGCGCCCGCGGCCCGCCCGCCGCCTTGCGGGTGGCGGCTGTTCGTCTTCGGCGTGGCGAAGAAACACCGGTCGATCAGGCCCGAGGGCGGTGCGGCGACCGAGCGATTTCTGGTACTCCAGCATGAGCGCGGGCGCCGCACCGCCCTCGGGCCAAGCGCGATCGACGCACAAAGCGGACTTTGACTCTCAAGACACAACCCCGCTTCAAGCGTCGCGGGTGGCGTGCAGCGCGATGGGCCACTGACATGTACGTCCAGTACTTCGGCCTCAAGCACGAGCCCTTCTCGATCGCCCCCGATCCGCGCTACCTCTTCATGAGCGAGCGCCACCGGGAGGCGCTCGCGCACCTGCTGTACGGCGTCAAGGGCGGCGGCGGCTTCGTGCTGCTGACCGGCGAGATCGGCGCCGGCAAGACGACCGTCTGCCGCTGTCTGCTCGAGCAGATTCCCAAGCGCTGCAACGTCGCCTACATCTTCAACCCCAAGCTGACGGCGATGGAGCTGCTGAAGACGGTGTGCGAAGAGTTCCACGTGCCGCTGGCGCCGCACGAGCCCGGCGCCGTGTTCACGGCCAAGGACTACCTCGACCCGTTCAACAAGTTCCTGCTCGAGACGCATGCCGTGGGCCTGAACAACGTGCTCATCATCGACGAGGCCCAGAACCTCGCCGCCGACGTGCTCGAGCAGTTGCGCCTCTTGACCAACCTGGAGACCAACGAGCGCAAGCTGCTGCAGATCGTGCTCATCGGCCAGCCCGAGTTGCGCTCGATGCTGCACCGGCCCGAGTTGGAGCAGGTAGCGCAGCGCGTGATCGCACGCTTTCACCTCGACGCGCTGTCCGAAGCCGAGACCGCGATGTACCTGCGCCACCGTCTCGCGGTGGCGGGACTGACCTCGGCGATGCCGTTCTCGCAGCGCGCGATGCTGGAGATCCACCACGCCGCGCGCGGCGTGCCGCGGCGCATCAACCTCGTCGCCGACCGCGCGCTGCTCGGCGCTTACGCCGAGAGCGTGCCGCGCGTGGACAAGCGCATCGTCGAGAAGGCCGCCGCCGAAGTCTTCGGCGCCGAGCGCCGCGCCGAACGCTTGGGTGCGCTGCGTCACGCCAGCCCGTGGCTGCTCGGCTTGGGCGGCGTCGCCGCGGGCCTGGCCCTGGCCGGCCTGGCGGCACTGTGGTGGCCGCGCGCTGAAACGGCGCCGGCTCACAGCGCGGCCGCAGCCTCGGCCCCGGCAAGTGCAGCCAGCGCGGCCAACGTCGCTGCCGCTGCACCGCCGGCCTCGACCCTCGCCGCGGCGCCCGCCGCACGCGCCAGCGCCGCCGCGG
>JANMHY010000618.1:0-3349 GCA_031375525.1 Burkholderiales bacterium | reverse complement strand
TCGACTTCATCAGCTCCTGCATAAACAGCGACTCGAACTGCTTGGCGACTTCCTTGATCGCCTGCTTCGGGTCTTGCGTGGCGATGTTGCGCAGGCCGGCGAGTTGATCGACTTTCATCAGATCACCTCGATCTCGGCGTTCAATGCGCCCGCACTCTTCATCGCCTGCAAGATCGCCAGCAAGTCCTGCGGCGTTGCGCCGAGCGCATTCAGCGCCTTGACCACGTCGGCGAGCTTCGCGCCCGCCGGCATCTGCACCAGCGAGCCGGCCTGCTGCGTGATCGCAATGTCGGCCTTGCTCGCCTGCGCCGTCGTGCCGTTGGACAACGGCCCCGGCTGGCTGATGACCGGCGTGTTGCTGATCGTCACCGACAGGCTGCCATGCGCAACGGCGCACGGCGCGAGCGTGACGGCGTCGTTCATCACCACCGAGCCGGTGCGCGCGTTGAGCACGATGCGCGCCGCCGGCTTCGTCAGTTCGAACGAGAGGTTCTCCACGTCGGCGAGAAACGCGACGCGCGCATTCATCTCCTGCGGTGCGCGCACGCGGACCACGCGGCCGTCGAGTGCGGTGGCCGTGCCCTCGCCCTTCGCAGCGTTGATCGCTTTGGCGACATCGCGTGCCGTCGCAAAGTCGGCGCTGGTCACGTCGAGCTGCAGGTACTCGCCCTGCACTGGATTCGAAAAGGGTGTCGGCACGCTGCGCTCCACCGTCGCACCCTGCGGCACACGGCCTGCGGAGAGATGGTTGATCTGCACCTTCGATCCCGCGGCCGATGCACCGGCGCCGCCGACGATCAGATTGCCTTGGGCCAGCGCATACACCTGGCCGTCGGCGCCCTTCAACGGCGTCGCGATCAACAACCCGCCGCGCAAACTCTTCGCATTGCCGAGCGACGACACGTTGACATCGATCGCCTGCCCCGGCTGCGCAAAGGCCGGCAGCGCAGCCGTGACCATGACGGCAGCGACGTTCTTGGCTTGCAACTGCACGCCGGGCGGCACCGCCACCCCCATCTGCGACAACATCGCCGCCAGGCTTTGCGCGGTGAACGGCGCGCCCTGGCTTTGGTCGCCCGTGCCGTCGAGGCCGACGACCAGGCCGTAGCCGACGAGCGGGTTGCTGCGCACGCCCTGCACGGCCGCGACTTCCTTGATGCGCGTCGCGGCATGGGCCGGCCACCAGACGGCGGCACTCGCCCACAGCGCCGTGAAGACGACGGCCGTGCGCATGAGGTGGCCGAAGTTTCCTTCACCGCAGAGGCGCAGAGGACGCGGAGGTTCGCAGAGGAAATACATTGAGGTCTTCTCTGCGGACCTCTGCGCTCTCTGCGCCTCTGCGGTGAATGAGGCTGAGGGTTTCATATCGGCATCACGCTCAAAAAGAAACGTGACAGCAATCCCATCACCTGCGCATCGGCCTGCTGGCCGCGGCTGCGGTGCTCGACGCGCACGTTGGCGATCTGCGCTGAAGGCACGCTGTTGCCGGGCTGGATCGCGCGCGGATCGACCTGCCCGGAGAAGCGCAGCACATCGACATTCGCATTGACGCCGATCTGCTTCTCGCCCTGGATCATCAAGTGGCCGTTGGGCAGCACGCCGGTGACGAGTACGGTGATCGTGCCGCTGAAATCGTTGCTGCTCTCCGTGGCGCCCTTGCCGCCGAAGGTGTTGGCCGACGTGCCGCCGATGCCGGCGCGGCCAAACGAGTTGGGCGCGATGCCCGGCAGCGCCGTGACGGCGCCGGAGAGGCTGCCGCTCTTGTCCACCGACGACGTCGACTTCTGGCTGGCGCTGACCTTCTCGACGATGGTCACCGTCAACGTGTCGCCGGGCAATCGCGCGCGGTGGTCTTCGAACAGCGGCCGGTAGGCGGCAGCCTGGTAGATCGCGCCGTTGACGACGGGTGCTGCGCTGCTCGGCTGCGCGGCCACCGGCGGTAACGCGCCGATCTCGACCGGCGGTGCGCGGTAGGCATCGACGCTGGCACAGCCGGCGAACGCGCAGGCGAGAAGAACCAGCACGAGCAAAAGCCAGCTGCGCATCACAACTGCCCCAGGCGCTGCAGCATTTGGTCCGAAGTCTGGATCGCCTTCGAGTTCAACTCGTAGGCGCGCTGCGTGGCGATCATGGCCACCAACTCTTCGACGACGTTGACGTTGCTCGTCTCGACAAAACCCTGCTGCAACAAACCCAGCCCGTTGCTGCCCGGCGCACCGGCCTGCGGCGTGCCCGACGCGGCCGTCTCGCCCCACAGGTTCATGCCCTTGGGGTCGAGTCCGGCGGGGTTGACGAACGACGCGATCGTCAACTGGCCGATCTGCTGCGCCGTGGCCTGCCCCGGCAACGCGACGGACACCGTGCCGTCCGGCGCGATGGTGACGCTCTGCGCATTGGCCGGAATCGTGATGCCCGGCTGCACGAGGTAGCCGTTGTTGGTGACGAGCTGGCCTTGCGCATCGACCTGCAAGGAGCCGTCGCGCGTGTACGCCGTCGTGCCGTCGGGCTGCTGGATCTGCAGGAAGCCCTGTCCCTTGATCGCCAGATCGAGGTTGTTCGATGTCTGCTGCAAGTTGCCCTGCGTGAAGATGCGCGACGTGGCCACCGGCCGCACGCCGAGTCCGACCTGCAGGCCCGTCGGCAACTGCGTCGCATCGCTGATCGCCGCGCCGGCCTGGCGCAGGTTCTGATAGATCAAATCTTCGAACACGACATGGCCGCGCTTGAAGCCATTGGTGGCGACGTTGGCCAGGTTGTGCGAAATGTTGTCCAGCTGGGTCTGCTGGGCTTCCATGCCGGTCTTGGCGATCCAGAGGGATCGGATCATGAGGACGCTCCTTGCGGTGTTGGAGCGATCTTCCGGGTTACTTGAGGGGGGCGAGGGGCGGATAAACGGGGCGAACCGAGGTCAGTTGAATACCAGAAGGCGCAGCGCTCGAAATGGGGTCCGGCTAGACTGCCAGCCACCTTGAACCCGCGGTAGAGGGCACCCTTGGCAACGTTTGTGTCCTCAAAGCGCGACGGCGGCATACGGACCACTCGCAATGCAACTTCCAGCTCGTCAGCTTCCCGACTACGCAGAGCCGGTCGAAGAGAACAAGCTCATCGTTGGGCAGACCTACTTCAGCGTTCAGTTTCTAGATGAGGATTTGGTGATCCCAATCGTTGAGCCTGTCGTCTATCTGGGACAGTCAACGTCCGAATCTACGCAGGACAGAAGACTTCAGTTTCAGTACGCCAGATCTTGTTTCTCCGTCGAATGTGGCAACGCTTTGGCAGCGGATGAGGTCGTGATCTTTTCTCAGGCTGCGAGCCAGTGCGGTCACATCTTCGAGTTCGAGCAGGCGCT
>JANMHY010000579.1:0-2759 GCA_031375525.1 Burkholderiales bacterium | reverse complement strand
AGCCAGCGTGCCGCCATTGGTGGCGATGCTGTAGAACACGCTGGCAAAACGCGCCGACTTCGGCTGCGCCGTGTAGTTGCCGCCGTTCCATTCGGGATCATTGCGGATCGAGTCGGTGATGAGGCGCCGCAGCATCCAGTTGCGGCTGGCCATCTCGGTCGGCTGCGAGGCCATTGGCGCCAGCGCGTCCATGAAGTCCGGATGGTTCACGCCCCACAGCCAGGTGTGCATGCCGCCCATCGAATTGCCGATCACGAGACGCAGGTGCTTCACGCCCAGGCCCTCGGTGACGAGCCGGTGCTGCGCCGCCACCATGTCTTCGTAGTTGTAGCGCGGGAACTTGGCGCGCAGGCCGTCGGAGGGTTTGGATGTGCCGCCATGGCCGATCGCGTCGGGAATGATGATGAAGTATTTCGTTGCGTCGAGCGGCTGGCCGGCGCCGAAGAGTTCGCCCGCAAACACCGGCGTCAACTGGCTCGCCGCCGAGCCGGTGGTGCCATGCAATACCAGCACCGGCTCGCCGGTCGGGGCGCCGACCGTCGTGTAGCGGATGCGCAGCTCGGGCAGCACCTCGCCGGTGTTGAACTTGAAGTCGCGCGCGGTCCAGGTGGCGGACTGCGGCGCGGGGAAGTCGGCCGCATGGGCCGTGCTGTTCAGCGCCAAGGCAGCGAGCACGGCACAGGCGAGACGGCGGATCGATGAGGTGGCATTCATGCGCGCACGGTAGCGTTCACCGCACACCCGCGCATCCATGAAACCGCTATGGCGGCGTCAGCCGAAAGCGCGCCACGCCATGTAGCCCGCCACGCCGTACAGAAGCACCGCGAACAGCCGGCGAAAGGCCTGCACGTTCATCGCGTGCGCGGCACGCGCGCCCAGCGGCGCCATCGTCACGCTGGCCGCGGCAACGATCGCCAGCGCCGGCAGGTAGAGGTAGCCGACCGCGCCGGGGATCGACGGCGGCAGCGACCAGCCGCCGATGACATAGCCGAGCGTGCTGGCCAGCGCGATCGGAAAGCCCAGCGCGGCAGCGGTGCCGACGGCGCTGTGCAGCGCCACGTTGCACCAGGTCATGAACGGCACGGTCATGAAGGCGCCGCCGGCGCCGACGAGTCCCGACAACAAACCGATGCCGCCGCCGACCGCCGCCAGCCCCCACGGCGGCGGCAGCACGCGCGTCGCGCGCGGCTTGCGATTGATCAGCATCTGCGTGGCCGAGTAGCCGACGAACAACGCGAAGATCACGCCGAGCGCCGGGCCCTTAACGAGCGCGAACAGGCCTGCCCCCGCGACGAGACCGCCGGCGAGGATGCCGGGCGACATCGCGCGCACGATGTCCCAGCGCACGGCCCCGCGCTGGTGGTGGGCGCGCACGCTGGCCAGCGACGTGAAGACGATGGTCGCCATCGCGGTGGCGATCGCCATCTTGATCGACAGCTCGCCGGCCACGCCGCGGTGCGCGAGCATCGTGGTCAGGAACGGCACCTGGATCATGCCGCCGCCGATGCCGAGCAGCCCGGCCAGAAAGCCGGTGACCGTGCCCATCAGCAGCAGTTCGACGAAGAACAGCGGGTCGATGGTCAGCCCAACAGCTTCGTGACGGCACGCCACTCGGCAGCGCTCACCGGCGTGATCGACAGCCGGTTGCCGCGTTGCAGCGTGCGCATCGTCGCCAAGGCGGGCGTGGCGCGCATCTCATCGAGCGAGAGCAGGCGCGTTTTTTTGACGAGCCGCACATCGACGTTCATCCAGCGCGGCTCTTCGCGCGTGGACTTGGCGTCGAAGTACTTGCTCGTCTTGTCGAATTGCGTGGCGTCGGGATAGGCATTCGAGGCCACTTCTGCCAGGCCGACGATGCCCGGCTCGGGGCAGGACGAGTGATAGAACAGCACGCCGTCGCCGGCCTTCATCTCGTCGCGCATGAAGTTGCGCGCCTGGTAGTTGCGCACACCGTACCAGGCCACAGTTTTCTTCGGCATGGCGGCCAGGTCATCGACCGACACGTCGGACGGCTCGCTCTTCAACAGCCAGTAGGCCATTGTTGTTCTCGTCAGCGAGGAAGAAAGAAGAAGGTGTCCACTGCGAGCCGCGGGCCGCATTCCTGAACCCAGGTGAAGTTCAGGTGGGCGAGGTCAGCAGGGCTTCGGGTTCATCTGACGCGAGACGATCACACCCACCCTGCAATGTTCCAAGCCCTAGCTCAAAGAGCATCGGTTCAAGGAAATAAAAACCCGCGCGAACGCAGTGGACGCTTTAACTCTAGCACTACAAGAGGTGGCCGTCGCTACCCATTGCGGTGTCGATGCGCGCAATCAATGTGTCGATCTGCACATCGTCCGCAGCGTTGTGTCGCGCGCTGGGCGCCGGCGTTCTGGCGGCGGCCGGTGTGGCCGGCCGATCGGCCAACTGGTAGGCCAGATTCAACGCCGCCAGCACCGCCATGCGTTCCCGCGCCTTGACTTTTCCGGCATCGCGGATGGCGCTCATCTCGCTGTCCACCAGCGCCACCGCCGACAGCAGCGAGGACTCGCCGCCTTCGGGGCAGGCCAGGATGTAGCTCTGGCCGAGGATCGTCACTTCCATCTGCTTCGAGGTCATATCAGTACCGCCCGGCCGTGCGAAGGTACTGAGCGCCCCCTCCGGGGGGTAGCGAGCAAAGCGAGCTTGGGGGCTGTCATTCAATTTCCTTGCCGTCAGTCGCGGGCAGGCGTTCGAGCAGCGCGTCGATGCGCGTGCGCGCCGCGGCCAGGCGCGACTTC
>JANMHY010000554.1:0-3158 GCA_031375525.1 Burkholderiales bacterium | reverse complement strand
GGCGCGCTGTTCGCCGCCGCCACGCTGGTCATGCTGCTGGTGGCGGGCGTGTTGGGCGCCGGCGCCGTCTTCGGCATGATGGGTGGCGGTATGCGCGGCGACAGCGCCGTCAGCATGATGTCGGCCATGGGCGCCGGCCTCATGGCCGCGCTGGTGTTCTTCATCTTCGGCATGCTGGCCAGCGCAGCGTTGTGGTTCGCCCCCGCGCTGGTGGTGTTTCGCAACGTCGCGCCGGTGGATGCGGTGATGACCAGCCTGCGCGCGGTGGTCAAGAACGTACTGCCGTTCCTGATCTACGGCGTCATCCAGATCGTGCTAGCCGTCGCCGCCTCCATCCCCCTCGGGCTGGGCTGGCTGGTGCTGCTGCCGGTGGTGCTGTTGACGGCGTATGTGTCGTACCGCGACGTCTTCGGCGAACCTGCCGCCGCACTGGCGGTGTGACTCATCGCGCGCCGAAGCGCAGCCCTGAAAACAGATCCTTGAACTCACGCGGCTGGCTGCGCCAGTACTGCGGCGGCGCGCTGACCTGCGCGCCGAGTTTCGCGGCGGCGTGCCACGGCCAGCGTGGGTCGTACAGCATGGCGCGGGCGAGCGCCACCGCATCGGCCTGACCGCTGGCGACGATGGCCTCGGCCTGCTCGGGCTCGGTGATCAGCCCGACTGCGATCGTCGGCAGACCCACCGCCTGCTTGATCTGCTGCGCCAGCCCGACCTGGTAGCCCGGACCGAGCGGAATCTTCTGCTGCGGCGAGACGCCGCCACTCGACACATGCACCGCAGCGCAGCCAAGCGCTTGCAGCGCGCGAACGAAATCGATGCTGCTGTCCACATCCCAGCCTCTGCCCTCCACCCAATCGGTGGCCGAGACGCGCACCCACACCGGCCGCTCGGCCGCAAAGGCCTCGCGCACGGCACTGAACACCTCCAACGGAAAGCGCATGCGGTTGGCCAGGCTGCCGCCGTACTCATCGGTACGCTGGTTGGCCAGCGGCGACAGAAACTGATGCATCAGGTAGCCATGCGCCGCATGCAGCTCGATGCCTTGCAGCCCCAGTCGCGCCGCCCGCCGTGCGGCCTGCACGAAGGCATCGCGCACCTGCGCCAGCCCCGCACGATCCAACGCATGCGGCGCGTCCTCGCCGTCGATGTGCGGCAGCGCCGATGGCGCCACCGCGCGCCACGCGCCGGGCTCGCCGAGCGGCATCTGCGCACCGCCTTGCCACGGCACACGGCTCGACGCCTTGCGCCCCGCATGCGCAAGCTGAATCGCGATCGGCATCGCCGGCGACGCGGCGTGCGTGCGCACCGCATCCAACACACGCGCCAGCGCCGCCTCGTTGTCGTCCGAGTAGAGCCCGAGGCAGCCCGTCGTGATGCGGCCCTGCGCTTCCACCGCCGTGGCTTCGAGGATCAACAGCCCCGCCCCCGACATCGCCAAGTGCCCGAGGTGCATCAGATGCCAATCCGTCGCCGAACCGTCCACGGCCAAGTACTGGCACATCGGGGCGATGACGATGCGGTTGGGCAGCGTGAGCGGGCCGATTTGCAATGGCGCGAAAAGCAAACTCATGTCTCGACGACTCCAACACGGCTACACGCTGCGGTACACCTCGCCACGGTGGCCGACTTTCACCACTTCGATCACCACCTGCTGGTCATCGATCGAGTAGACGATCCGGTAGACCCCTTGCCGCACGCGATACAGCTCGGCATTGCCGGCCAGCTTCTCACAGCCCGGCGCGCGCGGATCGTCGCGCAACGCCTGCATCCGGCTCAGGATGCGTTTGACATCCGCCTTGGCAAGGCCGCGCAGGTCCTTCGCCACCGAGGGTTTGACCCGCAGCTCATAGCGTGCCATCGGCTTTGAGCTTGGCGAGGAAGTCTTCGTAGTTCAAGGCGCGCTCCTTGGCGCGCGACTTGACGGCCGCCAGGTCTTCCTGGTCTTCGCGCAGGGCTTGGCGCAACGCATCGTTGACGATCTCGGACATGCTTCGCCGGCTGTGCGCCGACTTCAAGCGCAAGGCCTTGTGCAGATCGGGATCGAGGTAGACGGTGGAGCGAACGGGGTCGACCATATCCGGCATGACAGGGGTCTCCAGAAGCATTGACATCATAACGTCGAAACGTTAAGTGGTCCTGCCACTCTAGAGTAGCAGCCCTTTGCGATCCTGCTCGAGCTCCAGCGCGCGGACGTGAATCGAAATGCACTTGCCAACCAATGCGATGTCGTCCTTGGTCAAGCGGTTCTGCGGCTGGTCTGCAATGAAGAACGGCAGGCGCTTCGGCTCGATGACCCAGACCTGCGCATCCCGGCCCGGACCTTCTCGAACGTACCAACCAGGAAAAACCACGACCGGTTGCACTGACACCCGGCGCTCAACTGTGTCGGCAATCAGCCTCGCCAACCAACGCGCTTGACCCTTGGCCTGCGCGATGGCGTCCCGGTCCGGCTCGAAGCCGCCCACGGTCAGCTTCTCGCCGTCGTACTTGACTTCAGCGTCACCTCGGACCGGCTTCGTGCGTGTCTTGGTCTCGATCGTGTAGACGCCGGAAGGACCGACCAGCACGTGGTCGATGTTGAAGCCCTCGGCCACCACGTCGTGATAGACGCGAAAGCCTCGCTCGCGCATGCGCTCCAGGTACTCGCCCACCACACGCTCGCCCTGAATGCCCAAACGCAGCGCCTTGAGCCGAGGCCACCACGACACGTAGCGCCACACCGCAAAGGCAACGATGCCTGCTGCAGCGAGAGAGACCAACCAAGGATTTGACAGATCGGGGCGGAAATAACGGGCCCATTCCGATGCCGCCAGGACGACAAAGAAGAGAGCCATCATCGCCCACGGCTCCAGCTTGTCGCCGATGATCCGGTCTCTCTCCTCCAGCAGCGACTGTCCGGGCCGGCGCAACGCCTTGGCCTTGAGCGGGGAGCGCGATTTCTCGTCGTTCACCGCTTGGCCTCCCGCATCGCATCGACGATCTGCATCGTCTCAGCATCTCGCGCACGTCGGCGTCGCTGAGGCCGGGGTTGATGGCCTCCTGCGCGTGTTCGAGGAACTTGACCGAGGCTTTGCGAAACGCGGGGTTGCCGGCGTGCTGCTGCTCGATCATCGAGCGCAGGGCCTCCAGCACGGCCGGCAGGTCGGTCTTGAACTGCG
>JANMHY010000318.1:0-2342 GCA_031375525.1 Burkholderiales bacterium | reverse complement strand
CCTTGGGCAGGCCGAGGGAATGGTCGCGGTGGATCTTGATGTCGGGCATGGAGCGGATTCCTTCAAGAGGCTTCGACAAGCTCAGCCCTGGCCCTTCGATACCTCAGGGCGAACGGCCGAGGGCGTTGAGTGTGGCGTGGCGCTCGTCCTTCGGCAAGGCGGCCAAACGCGCAACGGCTGCGTAGAAACGCTTGAAGTCTTTGCCCTCGCGGGCGTACACGCGCTCAAATTGCGGTACCAGTTCGTTGTACGCGGCGAGCACGCCGAAGCTGGCGTTGTTGGCGCGTTCGAACCAGCCGTCGTAGCCGGTGAAGCCGTTCCAGCGCTCGGCTTTCATCGTCGCGTACTCGGCGCGCAGCTCACGCATCAGCGTGGCTTTGGCGTCGCGTTTGTCCGCGTCCGATGCGGCGCCGATGTAGAGCGCGTTCAAGCGGTCGCGAAAGCGTGTCGTCAGCGCACGAAAGTCTTCTCGCCGCGCGTCCTGCGCTGCGTACTGCGTGCGCGCTTCGTCGCCGGCCTTTTGTGTCAGCCAGCGCTGCACGCCGATGCGCTCGACCGCCGTCGCAAACGACTCGTTGAACATCGTGTCGCCTTCGGCATAGACGACCTGGTGTGCGAGCTCGTGAAAGACCAGGCGCGCCAGTTCGCCTTCGGGCCAGTTCACAAAGGTGTTGAGCAGCGGGTCGCCGCCGAGCCAGTCGAGCTTGCCGAGCGTCGAGTACGCCGGCACGCCATAGACATTGACTTCGAGGCCGCGCGCTCGAAGTTCGGCGCCCTCGGCATCGGCCGCGGCACGGTCGTAGTAGCCGCGGTAGCCGACGCATCCCACGACAGGGAAGCACCAGGTTTCGAGCTTCAGCGACAGCTCGGGCGCAGCCGTCACGTTGTACACGGCGGCGTTGCGGCCCAAGTCGCTGTAGCGGCGGTAGCTGCGGTTGTCGGGCAGGCCGAGATCGCTGACCGCAAAGTCGCGGATGCGCGCGGCGAGCGCCAAACGATCGCGCAGTGCAGCCGGTGTCGACTCAGCCGCAGTGACTTCGTCGATCGGCTTGGCGCGCGCCAGCAAGTCGAGATGGCCGCCGACCGACTGCGCGTAATAGCCGATCGTCGAACAGCCGACGGTCAGGCAGCCCACGCCGATCAGCGCCGCCACGCCAGCAACGCCGATGCCTGCCATCAGCGCCCAGCGCCGCACGGCATCACTTCGACCAGGCAGTCGTAGAACGTCGGCGCGCGGCCGATGTCGGTCAGGCGCTGGCTCGTCAGCTCGTTGACGTTGGTGCCGTCCGCGCCGAGCTTGCGCCACCACACACCCAGGCCGTTGACGACGCCCGGCCGCGCACGCGAACTCACTTCGGCCTTGCAGCGGTACTCGCCACGCTCGTTGAACACGCGCACGATCGCGCCGCTCGTGATGCCGCGCGGCCCAGCGTCGTCGGCGTGCATCTCCAGCAGCGGCTCGCCTTCGATCGCGCGCAGGCTCTTCACGTTGACGAAGCTGGAGTTCAGGAAGTGGCGCGCCGGCGGCGAGATCATCGCCAGCGGAAAGCGCTGTGCCAGCTCGGGCGACGACAGCACGCTCTCGTAGTTCGGAACATGCTCGGGCACGCCGAGGCCGCAGACATCGACCTTCGCTTTGCCGTTCTCGGTGGCAAAGCCGCCGTTAGCGAAGGGGGCGTCGGGTATCGGCAGGCTCGCCCAGCCGCGTTCACGCAGCGCCTCGAAGCTCGTGCCGATGGCGTCCCAATCGAAGGCCTGACGCGCGAGCGTCTCGTCGTCGTCTTCGAAACACGCGTCGGTGAAGCCCATGCGCGCGGCCAGCTCACGAAAAATCTGCGTGTTGGGCTTGGCCTCGCCGATCGGCGCAATCGCCGGCTCGTTCCACATCACGTCGGTGTGGCCGTAGGTGCCGTGCACGTCGAGGTGCTCCAGTTGCGTCGTCGCCGGCAGCACGTAGTCGGCATGGTCGGCGGTGTCGGTCATGAAGTGCTCGAGGACGACGGTGAACAGGTCTTCGCGCGCGAACCCGGCCACCACCTTCTTCGACTCCGGCGCCACCGCCACCGGGTTGCTGTTGTAAACGATCAGCGCTTCGATCTTCGGCCCGAACGGGGGCGACGATTCGCGCAGCAGGTCGTCGCCGATCGTGCTCATGTTGATGGTGCGCGGCCGCCGACCGGCGAGCAGATCGGGGCGCTGGAGCGCGGGGTTCTTGTAGGGCGCGAACCAGCCCGAACTCGACAGCAGCAAGCCGCCGGCGCGGTGCCGCCAGGCGCCGGTGAGGCAGGGCAAGAGCGCGATCAGCCGCGTCGCATTGCCGCCGCCCTTGACGCGCTGCATGC
>JANMHY010000452.1:0-3021 GCA_031375525.1 Burkholderiales bacterium | reverse complement strand
GCGCACGATGCGCGCGCTGTGGCGCAGCGCGCGCTTTCGTGAGGAGCGCTACGCGGCGGTGGAGCTGCCGCGCCTCGGGCGTGTGCATCCGAAGCTCGTCAACCTCGATCTGCTGCCCGTTGTGCAAGAGATGATCACGACAGGCGCGTGGTGGGATCTCGTCGATGACATTTCCGGCAACGTGCTCGCGCGCCTGCTCGAACGCCATCCGGCCGCGATGAAGCCTTTGCTGCGCCGCTGGGCGAATGGCGACGACCTGTGGCTGCGCCGCGCGGCGATGCTGGTTCATCGCAACGTCGAGACCGGCGCATTCGACGCCGTGCTGCTCTACGAGACGATTCTGCCGTCGATCGGCCAGGGCAAGTTCGCCAACGAGTTTTTCATCCGCAAAGGCATCGGCTGGGCGCTGCGCGAGCGTTCGTACGCGGCGCCCGACGAGGTCAAGGCGTTCTGCCAGGAGTACGCTGCGCAGCTTTCGCCGTTGACGGTGCGCGAGGCGTTGAAGGTCATCGACAAAAGGAGTGCCCGATGAAGAACAAGTCCGGTCTGTCGAAGAAAGACTACCTCGAAAAACTGGAGCCGATGCAGCTCGAGCTCAACCAGATGGCGCGCTGGTTGCAAGCCACCGGCAAGCGGCTGCTCGTCATCGTCGAAGGCCGCGACACCGCGGGCAAGGGCGGCGTCATCAACGCCATCGCCGACACGCTGAACCCGCGCCAATGCCATGTCGTCGCGCTGGGCAAACCGAGCGAGCGCGAGCGCACGCAGTGGTACTTTCAGCGCTACGTGCCTTATCTGCCGGCGGCCGGCGAGATCGCGCTGTTCGACCGCAGTTGGTACAACCGCGCGGGCGTCGAAGCCGTGATGGGCTTTTGCACGGCGCAGGAAACGGCGGCGTTTCTGAAGGCCGCGCCTGCCTTCGAGAAGCTGCTCGCCGACGATGGCCTGCTGCTCTTCAAGTACTGGCTCACCGTCGATCAGGCGCAGCAGGAAGCGCGCTTTGCCGAGCGGCTGGAAGACCCGATGAAGCGCTGGAAGCTGTCGCCGATCGACCTGAAAGCGCGCGAAAGATACGCGGCCTACACGAAGGCGCGCGAGGCCATGTTGAGTGCCACGCACACGAAGAGCGCACCGTGGACGCTGGTCGATTTCAATGACCAGCGCGTCGGCCGCCTGAAGATGATTCGCCACCTGCTCGACCACTTGCCCGACACCAAGGTGCCGGATGAGGAGATCGTCTTTGCGCCGCTGCCGGGCAAGCCCTTGAAGGAATCGTTCAAGGGCAAGTGCAAACCGATTTGAGTCCCTGCTGCGAGTGTTCTTTTCGTAGCGACTTCTTTGCCCCATCGGCCTAAAGTCGGCGGCCGAGCGCGCCGGTCGGCGCGTTCTTCAGTTGTAGTTCTCGAAGGAGTACCACCGTGGCTTCGATCATCGAATCAATCGCATCTTCGTTCGGCCCCGACATCATCGGCAAGCTCGCGCCGGCACTCGGTGCGGATAGCAGTGCCGTCAGCAAGGGCCTCGGCGTCCTCGGACCGCTCTTGCTCAACGGCATGTCCAGCATGGCGGGTACACCGGCTGGCGCCGAAGGCTTGTTGAAGGCGCTGCCGCAAGGCGGCGGCGGCCTGCTCAGCAGTCTGCTCGGCAGCGTGTTCAGCGGCGGCGGCGCATCGGCGCTCGGCGGTGGCGGCGGCATCCTCGGCTCGTTGCTCGGCCCGGGCCTCAACGCCGTGAGCTCGACGATCTCGCGCGCGGTCGGCTTCAACGTCGCGCCGCTGTTGAGTCTGGTCGCGCCGGCCGCACTCGGTGCTGTGGCCAAGATGGTCAAGGACAAGGGTCTGTCCGCCAGCAGCATCGGCCCGGCGCTGGCGCAGGAGAAGCAGGCTTACTTCGACAACCCGGCCAACGCAGAGAACGTGTCGCTCGTGCGTGCTGCGGTGTCGGCCGGCGACAAGGCGGCGACGACGATCCACGGCTACGGGGCCGAGTGGTCGCGCGTGCAGGCGGCGCCCGCGGCGTCGTTGATGATGGTGGCGACCTCGGATCTGTCGGGCCCGGTGGGTTCGATCAAGGAAGTGCAGGCCGCCACCAAGGCGCTGGCCGGCGCGGCGCACAAGGCCGAGCCGACGTCGCTGCTGGCTGCGGCGTTCGGCTCGGGCATCGACACCGACATGCTCAAGCAAGTGCGCGAGCTCGCTCCGACCAAGGACAAGCTGCTCGACATCGTCAAGGCCGGCGCTGCGTCCGTCGCTTCCAAGTCGCCGGCCGAAGCCGCGGCCTACAAGGCGACGATCCTCGCGGTTGCCAAGGCCGCTGCCGAAGCGTCGAAGGAAGGCGGCTTCCTGGGCATCGGCGGCACGCTGGTCAGCAAGGACGAGCAGGCCGCGCTCGATCAGTTGCAGGCTGCGCTGGCGTAGCACTCACGCGGGCGCGTCGGTCATCTCGACCCAGACGCGCCCGTGTTCGATCTTCGCCGCGTAGACGCGGATCGGCTGCGTCGCCGGCTCGCATGTCGGTTGCCCACTGCGCACATCGAAGCGGCCCTGGTGCAGCGGGCATTCGATCTCGTGGCCTTCGAGAAAGCCTTCGCACAAGCGGCCGGCGCCGTGCGTGCAGACGTTGTCGGTGGCAAACGGCACGCCGTCGACGCAGTGCAGCGCGATGTCATGGCCGTTCGGCATGACGGCGATCGACGCACCTTCGAAGAGGTCGTCCTGTGCGGCAACGTCGGTCCAGGTCATAGAGGGTAGATCAACGAATTGGCAATCAGCTCGCTGTCGAAGACGACGAGTTTGTCTTCGAACAACAGACCATCGGGGGCTACACGCACCGTGTCGAGATAGCGCCCGACGTTGAACACCGTGCTCGGCTCGCTCGGCTTGGTGCGGAAGACCGCGTAGTTGGCTTCGACCTCGATCGTCTCGCCGCGCTCTTCGAGCACCCGCGGCACGCCGATCACATGGCGCTGGTAATACGGCTCGTGGAACAGCGTGTGGCTGATGCCATAGACGCGGTCGCGCA
>JANMHY010000429.1:0-5068 GCA_031375525.1 Burkholderiales bacterium | reverse complement strand
GAGGCCGAGCCGGCGCTGGTGGGGCCGTGGACGATGGGGCGCGACAAGAAGAACCCGAAGCCGCTCGATACCGCTGCGTTCAACACACTCGTGAAGACGGCGTCCGAGGTCTTGCGCCGGCACGAGCAGCAGTTGCATGCGCTGCTGCACAAGAGCGTGGTGGTGGCACGCAGCAGCGGACGCATCGAGGTCACGCTCGACATCGTGCCGGACGACGACGATGCGCATGGCGTGTTGAAGGCGATCGACGCCGAGGGCAACGAGCTGGCGCGGGCGCGCGTGCCGGCCGCATTCAAGTTGAGTCCGGGCAGCGCCGCGGCGTGGATCGAGGGCGGCTACGAGAAGCCGCGCTGAGCGCGGCTCGCGCAAGGCTTCGATACCTCAGCCCGAACGGAGAGTTGGCTTGCCGCAGACTTGAGTCGTCGAGTGCAGGTTTGCCTCAAGGCCCCGCGCCACCCCGCTGCCGATCGACAGCCACCGAATTCACTGCCGAGGCGTCGTTGCCCCAGGCGCTGCGGAGGTGGGTGACGATCGCCGCCACGTCGTCGTTGGACAGCGCAACTGCAAACGGCGGCATGCCGTGCGGCCGCGGGTTGGCCGCGGTGGCCGGTCCGTAGCCGCCGCCGAGGATGACGCGGATGACGTTGTCGGGCCTGTCCATGACGACGGCGCGGTTGCCGCGCAGTGCCGGCGCGACGGCGGCGCTGCCTTCGCCTTGCTCGCCGTGGCAAGCGGCGCAATGCTGTTCGTAGCGCTTGGCGCCGAGCTCGCGCTGCGCGGCCGGCGCGGCTTCGTGCGCCGGCGGCTGCGTGCGCCGCTGCGGCAGCGCGCGCAAGAAGCTGGCGATGGCGTGCAGGTCTTCGTCGGCCAGGTGCTGCGTGCTGCCAGCGACGACGCTGGCCATCGCGCCGCTGACGGTGGCATGCGCGTTGCGGCCGCTTTTCAAGAGCGCCATCACATCGGCCTGTGTCCACTCGGCAACGCCGGCTTCTCGCGGGTCGTCGAGCGCCGGTGCGTACCAGCCGGGCATGGTCACGGCGCCGCCGCGCAAATCGAGCGGCCCGTCGTTCGCGCCCCAGGCGTTGCGCTGGCCATGGCAGGCGCCGCAGTGGGCCAGGCCGCTGACGAGGTAGGCGCCGCGATCGGCCGGTGGCGTGCCCGGTCTGAAGTGCAGCGCGCGCCACACCGCCAACGCGGCTTGTGTTCCGTAGATCGAACGCAGCTCGTGCGCGCGCCTGGCTTGGCGCACAGCGGGGACGCTGCGCAGGTGGGCGAACAGGTCGCGCACGTCGTCGCGCGAGGCCTGCGTGAAGTTCGGATATGGGCAGGCCGGCAACAGCCAGCGGCCATCGGCCGAGCGGCCGTTGTGCAAGGCGCGCCAGAAGTCGGTGGCGCTCCAGCGGCCGATGCCGCTCTCGGCGTCGGGTGTGAGGTTGGCGGCATAGACGGTGCCGAACGGCGTGGCCAATGCGCGCCCGCCCGCATACGGCGCACCGCCACGCGCGGTGTGGCAGCCGGCGCAGTGGCCCGCTCGGGCAAGGTATGCGCCGCGCTGGGCATCGCCGGGGCCGGCAGCGGCGGGGGATTCGTCGAGACGGTTCGCCGTGAAGACGACGAGCGTCAACAGCGCTGCGATGACGACAACGACAACGAGCCAGACGCGCTTCATCGCACGCCGCCGCCGCAAGGTTTGGGCGTCGGCGCGGGCAATGCATCGGCTGCGTGGGCGGGCACGGGCACCGGCTGCGCGGCGAGCCACTGCGAGACCGCGCTGATGTCTTGCAGCGCCAGCGCCTTGGCCACCTCGGCCATGCAGTCGGGTGCGAGCGCGCGCCGGTTGCCGGTGCGCCAGCCGCCGAGTTGCGCATTCAGGTAGTCGCGCGGCAAACCGAGCAACCCGGGTGTCGCGGGCTGCACGCCGGTCAACGCGTGGCCGTGGCAGGCCGCGCAGGCGGGCACACCGAGTGCCGCATCGCCTTGCAGCGCCAGCGTGCGGCCGCGCTCGAGCGTGGAAGGCGGCGCCGTCGGGGGCTGCGGCGCCGGGTAGGGCACGTCGATGCTGGAAAAGTACGTTGCGATCTCGCGCAGGTAGGCCTCGCCTGCGGTCCCGGCCAAGGGCTCGATCAGGTTGACCATCAACGCGTAGTGGCGACGACCGTCACGGAAGCCGGTGAGCTGGTTGAACAGATAGCCCGCGGGCTTGCCGGCGATGCGCGGGTAGTAGCCATCGGCCGCGGCCCGGCCCTGATCGCCGTGGCAGGCGGTGCAGGCTTGCACGCGTTGCGCCATCGTGTCCTGCGCGGGTGGCGCTGCGGCGCTGGCGTTCGACGCCAGCACGGTGAGCACGACGAACACGACGAGCGTAAGAGCAGTCTTCACTTCGCACGCTCGTCTTTGCCAGCACTGCCCTGCGCCATCGCCGTCAGCCACAGCCGCACGTCGAATTCGAGCTGGTGGTACGCCGGCTCCATGTGCGTGCACAGCGCGTAGAACGCCTTGTCGTGCTCGCGCACCTTCAAGTGCGCCAGTTCGTGCACGACGATCATCTTCAGGAACTCGGCCGGCGCATCCTTGAACAAACTCGCCACGCGGATCTCGCGCTTGGCTTTGAGCCTGGTGCCTTGCACGCGCGACACGGTGGTGTGCGTGCCGAGCGCGTTCTGGATGACGTGCAGCTTGTTGTCGTAAGCCACCTTGGCCAGCGGCTCGGCGTTGCGCAGGTGCTCGGTCTTCAGCGCCGCCACGTAGTCGAACAGCGCGCGATCGCTGCGCACCTCGTGCGCTTGCGGGTAGCGGCGCAGCACGCTGCTCAGTAGTCGGCCCTCGGTGATGAGTTGCTGCGCGCTTGCGAGCAGCGCCGGCGCGTAGCCGCGCAGATAAGGCAGCGCGTTGATCAGACAACCTGTGCGCTGCGCGCTCCGGTGCGTGAGCGCTTGGGAGCGGCCATGCGCGGTCATCAGAGAACCTGCGCGCTGCGCGCTCCAGTGTGTGAGCACTTTGGAGCGGCCATGCGCGCTCACGACACCGCGGCAAGCCGCAAGCGGCGCGCCGCTTCTTCGGCGCGCGCGTCGTCGATCTCGCGCATCACGCTGTCCAGGTCGGCGGGGCGGTTGTCGCGCTCGTAGCGGCCGGTCAGCACACTGTCGACGCGCAGCAGGCCGGCCGCATACAGCGCCCAGATTTCGGGGCCATGCTCGGTGGTGCGCAACTCGGGGGCGAAGCGGCCGAAGAAATCGCGCAGGTTGTCCACGTCGCGCAGCAGCATGCGCGCGGCGTGGTTGTTGCCCGCGGCATCCACCGCCTGCGGCAGGTCGATGATCACCGGGCAGTCGGCGCCGAGCAGGATATTGAACTCCGACAAGTCGCCGTGCACGACACCCGCGCACAGCATGCGCACCACTTCCTGCAGCAGTGATGCGTGATGCGTGCGCGCATCGGCGGGTGTGAAGGCCACGTCGTTCAAGCGCGGCGCGGCATCGCCTTGCGCATCGGTCACCAGCTCCATCAGCAGCACGCCGTCGTGAAAGTTGAACGGTTGCGGCACGCGCACGCCGGCCGCCGCCAGCCGGTACAGCGCATCGACCTCGGCGCTCTGCCACGCCGCCTCCTGCGCCTGGCGGCCGAAGCGCGTGCCCTTGGCCATCGCGCGCGCCTGCCGCGTGTTCTTGACCTTGCGGTTCTCGGTGTAGTCCACGGCCTGGCGGAAGCTGCGGTTGTTGGCTTCCTTATAGACCTTGGCGCAGCGCGTCTCGTCGCCGCAGCGCACGACGAAGACCATTGCCTCCTTGCCGCTCATCAACTGGCGCGAGACGCTGTCGATCAGGCCTTCGTCGATCAGGGCTTGCAGCCTCTGCGGCGCCTTCATGGCGACGCTCCAAGGGTATGAGCTTTCATCGAGGCATTGTCACGCCCGCGGTTCGAGCGCTTTGATCCGCTTCCACAGCAAGGCCTTGGGCACCATCGTCATGCGCATCGCCTGCATGCAATGGTCCAGACGATGCGGCCGTTCGCGCAGGTTCTGCACGGCACGGCGCAGATCGGTTTCGATGGCCGCGCCATACGCGCCTTCGGCTTTGACGATGGCCTGGCGCAGCAGCGCTTTGCTCGGCATCATCATCGCCAGGTCGATCAGGTCGCGGCTGAGTACCGCGTCATCGCGCCAGCGGTCCGAGTTGGCGAGCAACTTGCTCGTGGCCATGTCCAGCGGCGTCAGCGTGGCCACGCCGCACAGCAGGTCGCCATCGCCCGGCGCATCGAGCGTGATGCGGCCTTCGAGCACGATCTCGAACTTGATCTCGACCTCCTCGACGCGCAGCATCGTGCGCACGCCGTACTGGTCGGCGCGGACCTCGCGCGTCTGCGTGATCACCTCGGCGCCGGGCCGGCAGATCGCCTGGATGCCGGTTGGCCCCGACATCAACTGGCGCAAGGCACGGTAACCCTCGCGGTGAGAGACCAGAAAGTCGATATCCACCGACTCGCGGTACTCGGGGTACTCGCCATGGCGCAGGGCCAGCGCAGTACCGCCGCCGAACAGGCACTGGTGGGCATGCAGCCGCCGCGCGTCGAGCGCTTCCAGCACGCGGGCCACGCGGCGGTGGTGTTCGCGCTCAAACAAGCAGGCGGCTCCCGCCCAGGCTGGCCACCAGGCTGTGAACCAGCGCGCGCTCGTTCGGCGCCAGCGCGTCTTGCTCGATGTGCCGCCAGTTGCGCTCGTACAGATTGAGCGCCTCGGCGGGCGTGACCTCGGCGGCGCCCTGGTACTGCCAGGCCAGCCGTTCGAGCTGCGGGTAGTCGGCCAGGCGGATGCGTTGCGGCACGCTGGCTTGTTTGTCGCGCTCCGGCACGGCAGACGGTGGACCCGCCACGCCCAGGGCCAAGCCCAGCGCGGCTGCCGCATTGGCATAGGCGCCCATCGTCACCGACGGCTCGCCGCGCTCGATGCGGTGCAGCGTCACGCGCGACATGCCCGCCGCCTCGGCCGCGGTGGTCGCGCTCACGCCCAAGCGCTTGCGCTCGGCACGAAGCTGCTCGCCGAGGGCGACGAGTGTGGCGACGACGATGTCTC
>JANMHY010000414.1:0-11532 GCA_031375525.1 Burkholderiales bacterium | reverse complement strand
GTCACCGACGTACTTGCGGGCGATCTGCGCCGCGGTCCCGGTGTTGCCTTGGGCGCTCTGGTACTCGTACTTCAGGTTCTTGCCGGCTTCGAAACCGGCGGCCTTCAGCTCATCCTTGACGCCGTCGCGCACCGCGTCGAGGGCCTTGTGTTCGACGATCGCGGTGACCGCCACCGACTTGTCGGCAGCGTGGCTGGGGGCGGCGGCAGCGGTCAGCGCGGCGGCGAGCAAGGTCAGAGAGGTACGCAGGAAAGAATGTTGCACGTTGAGGTCCTGATGAGAAGAAGGCCGAAGGGTCATCGTCGAAAAGCCGACCGGGCCGGGAACCGTTTGGGCTCCACTTCCGTACCGCTTTCCATAGAGAGAAGTTTGAATTTCTCGGCGAAGAATTGGCTTTCATTGCAGGTCAGGGCAAACCCTCAGGGACGAAATATGATTGCGAGTCTTTGCGAATACAGGAGAACAGCTTGCATGAGATTGATCTGGATCAGATCGACCGCAGAATCCTCGGCTTTCTGCAGCCACAGGGACGTGCGTCCAACCTGGAGCTGGCCCAGGCCGTCGGCCTGTCGCCCGCGCAATGCCACCGGCGTCACAGGCGGCTCGAGGAGCAAGGCGTCATTGCCCGGTACGAGACGCGCCTGGACGCCGCCCGGCTGGGCTTGAGCGTTGTCGCTTTCATCCATGTGGCGATGGAAAAGGGCCACATCCGCGACCTGAAGAAGTTCACCGACGTGATCGTCGATCTGCCGGAGGTCCTGGAGTGCTATTCGGTGACAGGCGACTTCGACTACGTGATCAAGGTGATCGCGCGCGACTTGAAGTCGCTATCGCAGTTCCTGATGGACAAGCTGATGCGGCTGCCCGGCGTTAACAGCGTGCGTTCCAGCGTCTGCCTCGACGAGATCAAGTGCAGCAGTTCGCTGCCGCTGCCGGAGTGACGCGGCACCGCCGCGAATCGGCCGCTCCCATGCGCGCGCGTCAGGCGCGCGGCTTGTAGGCGATGACGTCGATCTCGACCTTGGCGTCGACCATCAGGCGCGCCTCGGTCGTCGAGCGCGCCGGCCGGCCGTTGGCGAAGTAGCTCATGTAGACGCGGTTGAAGGCGCCGAAGTCGCGCGCGTCGGCCAGCCAGCAATTGCTCTTGCAGACATCGTCGAAGGTGGCGTCGGCGAGCGCCAGCGCGGCCTTCAGGTTGTCCATCACCTGGCGCGTCTGCGCCTCGATGCCGCCGGCGACGATTTCGCCCTGTGCATTGGCGGGTACCTGGCCCGAGACATAGATGAAGTCACCGGCGCGGACGGCCGGTGAGAACGGCCGCGCTTGGCGGTCGGAGGCGACGGGTGGGGTGCCGAGGTATTCGAGGGGCATGGGGGTCTCCAGTGATTTCAAGACTGAAAGTGTATTTCAGTTATTCAGCAAAAACTAGGGGAAAACCTGGGTACAAAAGCCAGATTCAGCGATCATAGTTGCTTCATGGTGAAAATTACTTTCAATCAACGCCCAACGGAGAGCCTCATGCTGATGACGATCGACACGCCCCGCCGCACCCTGATCCAAGCCGCCGTCGCTTTGACGGTGTTGCTCGCCGGCGCCCCGTCGGTGCAGGCACAGACCCGCAATCACGCCACGCTGGCCATGGTCGCCGAGCCGCAGACCTTGGACCCGATGGCCTCCACCGCCGATCTGGTCGGCACGATCATGCAGCACGTCTATGAGACGCTGTACACCTTCGACGCCAAGTGGAACGTGGTGCCGATGCTGGCCGAAGGGCTGCCCAAGGTCAGCGCCGACGGCAAGAGCTACAGCATCACCTTGCGCAAGGGCGTGATGCTGCACAACGGGCGCGAACTCAACGCCGACGATGTGGTGGCGAGCCTGACGCGCTGGATGGAGCAGTCGCCGCGCGGCAAGGCGGTGTCCAAGGAGCTGGAGTCGATCAAGGCCAACGGCCCGACCGGCGTCGAGATCGCGCTCAAGCAACCCTATGCGCCGCTGCTGTCGCAACTGGCGCTGCCCAGCGGCATGGCCGCGATCATGGCCAAGGATTCGATCGCCACGCCGCTGGCGTCCTTCGTCGGCACCGGCCCCTACCAGTTCAAGGAGCGCAAGCCGGACGCCTATGTGGTGCTGACGCGCTTCGACAAGTACAGCGCGCGCAAGGAAGCGTCGAGCGGCTACGGCGGCAAGCGCGAGGCTGCCATCCAGGAACTGCGCTTCGTGCCGGTGCCCAACGCCAACACTCGCGTCGAAGGCGCGCTCGCCGGCCAGTACGACTTTGCCGACCTGCTGCCGGTCGAAGCCCTGACGCGGCTCGAGAAGAGCGGCGGCAAGACGGTGCCGATCCTGACGCCGTCGTTCGGTTTCCCCTACCTTGTGCTCAACACCAAGGAAGGCGTGGCCGCAAATCTGGCCACCCGCCAGGCCATCCAGACCGCGATCGGCCAGGGCGAGATGCTCGCCGCCGGCTTCGGCGACACGCGCTTCTTCGTCGCCGAGGGCAACCATTTTCCGAAGGGCTCGCCGTTCTACTCGGCCGCGGGCGCCGAGCGCTACAACCAGCGCAACGCCAAGGTCGCCAAGGAAGCCGCCGAGAAGGCCGGCTACAAGGGCGAGCCGATCCGCGTGCTGACCAGCCGCCAGTACGACTTCCACTACAACATGGGCTTGTTGATGGCCGAGCAGTTGAAGCGCGCCGGCTTCAAGGTCGACATGAACGTGGTCGACTGGGCCACGCTGGTGCAGCGCCGCAACGACTCGAAGCTGTGGGACATCTACATCACCCACAGCGGCCAGTTCCCGGAGCCGATGCTGTCGCCGCCGCAACTCGGCGACGGCGCGCCCGGCTGGTGGGGCACTCCCGCCAAGCAGGCCGCGCTGGCCGCCTTCAACCGCGAGCCCGACCCGGCCAAGCGCGGCGCGCTGTGGGGCAAGGTGCAGCAGGTGGTGTACGACGAGGTGCCCTACATCAACGTCGGCAAGTTCAACGGCCTGTCGGCCAAGAGTCCCGCGCTCGACAACTACCAGCCCGCAACCTGGCCGTTCTTCTGGAACGCGCGTATCAAGTAAGCCGGCGCAAGCGTCATGACCAAGTTCATCCTCTCCAAGGCGGCCGGCATGCTGGCGGTGCTGGCGATCGTCGCGGTGCTCGTCTTCGTGCTGACGCGCGCCGCGTCGGGCGATCCGGTCTCGGTGCTGCTCGGCGACCAGGCCACCGCGGCCGACGTCGAGCGCGTGAAGAAAGACTACGGCCTCGACAAGCCGCTGCCGGTGCAGTTCGGCTATTGGCTGCGCGAGGTGGTGCAGGGCAACCTGGGCCAGTCGATCTTCCTGCAACGGCCTGTGACGCAGGCGCTGGCCGAGCGCGCCGAACCGACCACGCTGCTGTCGCTGATGGCGGTGGCGATCGCCGCGTGCATCGGCATCCCGTGCGGCATCGTCTCTGCCGTGTACCGCGGCCGCGCGGTGGACCAGGTCTTCACCGGCATCGCGATGCTCGGCGCCAGCATCCCGAGCTTCTGGCTCGGCCTGGTGCTGATCCAGATGTTCGCCGTCTCGCTCGGCTGGTTTCCGGTCTCGGGCTATGGCGCACCCGGCGCGCCGCTGGCGGAGAGACTGCACTCGTTGATTCTTCCTGCAACCGTGCTGGGACTGCTGAACTCGGCGCTCATCATCCGCTTTACCCGCGCGTCGATGCTCGACGTGCTCGGCGAGGACTATGTGCGCACCGCGCGCTCGAAGGGCCTGTCGGAGATGACGGTGGTGATGAAACACGCACTGCGCAATGCGCTGGTGCCGATCGTCACCGTGGTCGGCCTGACGGTCGCGCTGATGATCGGCGGCGCGGTCGTCACCGAGACGGTGTTCGGCCTGCCCGGCGTGGGCAACCTGGTCGTCAGCGCGGTGCTGCGGCGCGACTACCCGGTGATCCAGGGCGCGCTGCTGGTGATCGCCGCGATCTACGTGCTCATCAACTTCTCGATCGACCTGCTGTATGCGGTGGTCGATCCGCGCGTGAAAGTCTGACCATGCAACTGCCTCGATTCATTCGCCAGCTGATGCACCGGCGCATCGTGATGGTCGCCAGCGTCGTGCTGGCCGCCATCGCGGTGCTCGCGATCGGCGCGCCGTGGTTCGCGTCGTTCGACCCCAACGACACCGCCGTGCTCGATCGCCTGAAGGGCCCGAGCGCCGAGCACCTGATGGGCACCGACGAACTCGGCCGCGACCTCTACGCCCGCATCGTGCACGGCGCGCGCTACTCGCTGGCCATTGCCGCGATGACCGCCATCGGCTCGGTGGTCTGCGGCACGATCCTCGGCCTGGTGGCCGGCTTCTTCCGCAAGCTCGACACGCCGCTGATGCGCGTGGTCGACGCAATGATGTCGTTCCCCGACATCCTGCTGGCGATCGCGCTGGTCGCGATCCTCGGGCCGACCCTGGTCAACGTGGTGCTGGCGCTGGTGCTGGTCTACACGCCGCGCGTGGCGCGCGTCGTGCGCGCTTCGACGCTGGTGATCCGCGAGCTGCTGTTTGTCGAAGCGGTGCGCGCGCTCGGTGTGCGCACCTCGCGCATCCTGTGGCGCCACATCCTGCCCAACCTGATGTCGCCGATCCTGGTGCAGGTGAGCTTCATCTTCGCCTACGCGATTCTGGCCGAAGCGGGCTTGTCCTTCCTCGGCGTCGGCGTGCCGCCGGAGATCCCCACCTGGGGCACGATGGTCGCCGGCAGCCAGCAGTACGCGCACCAGGCGTTCTGGGTCGTGCTCTTTCCTGGCTTGGCGATCATCTTCACCGCGATGTCGCTGCAACTGCTGGGCGACGGCGTGCGCGACCTGCTCGATCCGAAACTGAAGAAGGCGGCGTGACCATGACCGCACGTTTGACGGTGCGCAACCTGAGCACCAGTTTCCCCACCGAAGACGGCCTCGTGCGATCGGTCGCCGATGTCAGCTTTTCGATCGACCCCGGCAAGACGACGGCGCTGGTCGGCGAATCAGGGTCCGGCAAATCGGTCACCAGCTTGACGCTGATGCGCTTGCTGGCCAAGACCGCAAATGCACAAGTGAGTGGGCAGACGGCCTTCGTCACGCGCGAAGGCAAGACCGTGGACCTGCTGCAGATCTCCGAGCGCGAAATGCGCGACCTGCGCGGCAACCAGCTGTCGATGATCTTCCAGGAGCCGATGACGAGCCTGAACCCGGTGTTCACTGTCGGCGAGCAGATCGCGGAGAGCGTGCGCCTGCACAAGAAGTTGGATCGCACGGCGGCGCTGGTGCATGCGAAGCGCATGCTCGACCTGGTGGAGATTCCGGCATCGGCGCAACGCATCCACGAGTACCCGCACCAGCTCTCGGGCGGCATGCGCCAGCGCGTGATGATCGCGCTGGCGATGGCCTGCGATCCGACATTGCTGATCGCCGACGAGCCGACCACCGCCCTGGACGTCACGATCCAGGCGCAGATCCTCGAGCTGATGCGACGCCTGCAGGCCGAAACGGGCATGAGCATCCTGTTCATCACGCACAACCTCGGTGTCGTCGCCCACCATGCCGACGACGTGGTCGTGTTGTATGCCGGCCGCGTGGTCGAGAGCGCGCCCGTGGGCCCGCTGTTCGCGGCACCCGAACACCCCTACACGCAGGGGCTGCTGGCCTGCCTGCCGAGCAAGGCGCGGCTGCCGGGGCAGGCGAAACCGAAACGCCTGTTCGCGATCCGCGGCCAGGTGTCGAGCCCGCTCGCGCCGCCTCCGGGCTGCGCCTTCGAGCCGCGCTGCGACCGAGCGATCGACGCCTGCCGCGTCGCGATGCCGCCGCTCGTGGCCACCGGTGCGTCACGCCAGGCGCGCTGCGTCCACGTCGGACAAGTTCACAAGGAAGCCGCATGACGACCCCGCTGATCGAGGTCCGACACCTCAAGAAATACTTCGGCAAGGCGGACCGTCCGGTGCGCGCGGTCGACGACGTGTCGTTCTCGATCCGACCGGGTGAGACGCTCGGCCTGGTCGGCGAGTCGGGCTCCGGCAAGAGCACGATCGGCCGCACCGTGCTGCGCCTGATCGAGCGCAGCGAAGGTCAGGTGCTCTATCGCGGCGAGGACATCGGCGCGCTTTCCAACGAGCAGATGCGCAAGCTGCGCAGCAAGCTGCAGATCATCTTCCAGGATCCGTACGCGAGCCTGAACCCGAAGATGCGCATCAGCGCGATCCTCGGCGAAGCGCTGTCCACGCATGGCCTGGCCACCGGCAAGGGCGAGCGCGAGAAGCGCATCGCCGAACTGCTCGAACTGGTCGGCTTGCGCGCCGAGCATGCGAATCGCTTTCCGCACGAGTTCTCGGGCGGTCAGCGCCAGCGCATCGGCGTCGCGCGCGCTCTTGCCGTCGAGCCCGAGTTCATCGTCGCCGACGAGCCGCTGTCGGCCCTCGACGTGTCGATCCAGTCGCAGGTCATCAACCTGCTGGCCGACCTGCGCGAGCGCCTGAATCTGACGATGCTGTTCATCTCGCACGACCTCGACGTGGTCGAGTACCTGTGCGACCGCGTCGTCGTGCTCTACCTCGGCAAGGTGATGGAAGTCGCCGAGACCGATGCCCTCTTCGACCGCCCGCTGCACCCCTACACGCGCGCGCTGCTGGCCGCGAGCCCGAAGCCCGACCCGACCGTGAAGACCGAACACGTCGCGCTCAAGGGCGACATCCCGAGCCCGATCGCGCCGCCTTCCGGTTGCGTCTTCCGCACGCGCTGCCCGCATGCGATCGACGCTTGCGCGCAGCATGTCCCGGCACTCGAAGAAGTGGCGCCCGGCCGCTGGTCGGCGTGCATCCGCAAGGAGATCGTCATGATGAAGGTGGCGGCTTGAAAAAAGAGATGCTCGCCCCCGGGCTCAAAGGGTTCCCGCACGGTCATGCGCCGATCGCGCGCAGCGGGATCGCCTCGATGGGCTGGAACGCGCTCGACGGCCGTCTGCCGCTGCCGCTCGCGCTGCTCAAGCGCGAAGCGATCGAACACAACCTGGCCTGGATGCAAGCCTTCGTGCGCGAGCGTGGCATCGACCTGGCGCCGCACGGCAAGACGACGATGTCGCCGCAACTGTTCCAGCGCCAGCTCGACGCCGGCGCCTGGGGCCTGACCTTCGCGACAGTGACGCAGCTCGCGGTCGGCGTCGCCGCCGGCGCGCGCTGCACGCTGATCGCCAACGAGGTGCTGGCCGACGAAGACTTGGCCGGCATCCAGGCGCTGCTGAGGGCGCACGCCGGTTTGCGCGCCGTCTTCCTGGTCGATTCGCTGGCGCAACTCGCGCTGATCGAGGCCTGGTTCACCGCGCATGCGGGCAGTGTGCCCTTCGAAGCGCTGCTCGAGATCGGCGTCGAAGGCGGTCGCTGCGGCTGTCGCACGCACGGCGAAGCCGCCACGCTGGCGCGTGCGCTGCACGCGAGTGCGGCCGTCAAGCTCGCCGGCATCGAATGCTACGAAGGCCTGGGCGCCAAGGGCCGCAGCGAAGACGACGTACCGTATGCGAACGCCTTGATGGACCGCGTCGAAACGATCGCGAAGCTGTGCGATGCCGAGCGCCTGTTCGACACCGACGAGGTGCTGATGTCGGCCGGCGGCTCTGCGATCTTCGACTTGGTGGCCGGTCGCTTGAAGCCCGCGCTCGGCCGCCCGGTGCGCGGCCTGCTGCGCCCCGGTTGCTACCTGACGCACGACCATGGCAACTACCGCCGCATGCTGGCGAAGGTGACCGAGCGCTGCGGTTGCCGCGACACGCTGCAGCCGGCGCTCGAAGTCTGGGCCCTGGTCCAGTCGCGGCCCGAGCCGGGGCTGGCCATCGTCGCCGTTGGCCGGCGCGACCTCTCGTTCGACATCGAAATGCCGATCCCTTTCGCGCGCGCGGCGCGCGGATCGCTCGTGCCGGCCGACGTGCCGTCGAGCTGGAAGGTCACCGCCCTCAACGACCAGCATGCCTACCTGCGCTGGGATGCGGCCGACGAAGCCCAGGCGCCTGTCGTCGGCGAGCGCGTCGGCCTGGGCATCTCGCACCCTTGCACCACCTTCGACAAATGGCATTGGATGCCGGTGGTCGAAAACGACTACCGCATCGTCGATGCGGTGACGATGCAGTTCTGACCATGAACGCACCGTCGTCTCTTCTGCAGCGCATTGCCGAACGCCGCGAAAAGGCGCCCGCCACACGCCGCGCGATCCTCAACGCGATGCTCGAAGACCCCGACCGCGTGCTCGAGGAAAGCTTCGAGCAGCTCGCTTCACGCTCGGGCAGCTCGGTGCCAACCATCATGCGCACCTGCCGCGACCTCGGCTTCGCGGGCTTGCGCGAGTTCAAGCTCGCGCTGGCGCAGGAGCTGGCACTTGGCGGCTCGCCGCTGCACCGCCGCGTCAGCATCGAGGACACGGCCGACGACGTGGTCGGCAAGATCGCGCGCAGCGCCGCGGCCTCGGTCGCCGGGGTGCGCAACCAGCTCGACATGGCGGTGCTGTCTGCTGCGGTGAATGCGATCGCCGCCGCGCCGCACATCGACATCGTCGGCGCCGGCAACACCTCGTGGTTCATGAGCACCGACCTGCAGGCGCGCCTGTTCCGGCTCGGCCTCTCGGTCACCGCGTGGTCGGACTACCACCTGCAGCAGGTGGCCGCCGGCGCTCAGAAGCCGGGCGGCGTGGTGATCGCGATCACGCATGTCGGCGGCATGCCCTCGCTGCTCGACGCGGTGGACATCGCGCGTGCGCAGGGCGCGAAGATCGTCGCCATCACGCGGCCTGGCACGCCACTGGCCGAGCGCGCCGATCTGCTGCTGGGCCTGTCCGTACCCGACGACGCGGTAATGCACGTCGGCATCGACGCCTATCTCACGCACCTGACGCTGATCGAGATCCTGACCGTGCTGGTCGCGCAGCGCGTCGGCGAGCCGGCTGTGCAGCGCCTGCGCGGCGTGCGCGAGGCGCTGCAGCGCCACGGCATTGACACGCGAATCCATCCGCTGCAAAGCTGGGACGGCGGGGGCGTCAAGCATGGCGGATGAGGCGATCCTGTTCGAGAGCGGCCTCGTGATCGACGGCAGCGGCGGCCCGTCGTGGCCGGGCGACGTGTTGATCGTCGGCGACCGCATCGAGCGCGTCGGCGCCGGCCTGCGCGATCGTTTGCCGGCCGGGCTTGCGCTCGACGACGTGCAGGTGATCGACTGCCGTGGCCACGCCATCGCCCCCGGCTTCATCGACGCCCACACCCACGACGACGCGATCGTGCTGCGCGAGCCGGCGTATCTGGCCAAGCTGTCGCAGGGCATCACGACCGTGGTCACCGGCAACTGCGGCATCTCGCTCGCGCCGTTTCGCACGCAAGAAGCCAAGCCGCCGCTGTCGCTGCTGGGCGCCGACTCGTTCCGCTACCCGACGATGGCTGCCTATCGCGATGCGGTGACCGCCGCGCAGCCGGCGCTCAACGTCGCCGCGCTGGTCGGTCACACGACGCTGCGCTTCGCGGCGATGGGCGATCTCACGCGCGCGGCCACCACCGACGAGCGCGTGCGCATGGCCGCGCTGCTCGACGCGAGCCTGGCCGACGGCGCGTTTGGCCTGTCGTCCGGCCTGTTCTACGAAGAGGCCTACGCTGCGCCGGCCGACGAGGTGACCGACCTCGCACGAATCGTCGCCCGCCACGGCGGCGTCTATGCGACCCACCTGCGCAGCGAGATGCAGGCCATCCTCGAAGCGATGCACGAGGCCGGCGACAGCGCCTTCGCGGCGGGCGTGCCGTTGGTGATCTCGCACCACAAATGCGCCGGCCCTGCGCAATGGGGCCGCACGCGCGAGACGCTGCCGCTGGTGGACAAACTCGCGCAGCGCCAGGCCATTGCGATGGATGTCTACCCCTATCTCGCCGGCTCGACCGTGCTGCGCGAAGACCTGATTGACGGTGTGATCGACGTCATGCTGACCTGGAGCGACACGCACCCCGAGGTCAGCGGCCGGATGCTGGCCGACATCGCCGCCGAATGGGGCGTCGACCAGAAGACCGCGTGCCGCCGTCTGATGCCCGGCGGCGCCTGCTACTTCCAGATGCACGAGGAGGATGTCGAGCGCGTGATCGCGCACCCGCGAACGATGATCGGCAGCGACGGCCTGCCGCATGATCGCCATCCGCATCCGCGGCTGTGGGGCACGTTCCCGCGCGTGTTCGCGCGCTACTGGCGCGAACGCAAGCTGCTCACGCTTGAACAGGCGGTGCACAAGATGACCGGGATGACGGCGAAGAACTTCCGACTCGAAGGCCGCGGCCTGCTGCGTGCCGGGGCGTGCGCCGACATCGTGGTGTTCGACCCCACTCGCATCGCCGACACCGCCACCTACGACAAGCCGGTCAGCGCGAGCGTCGGCGTGACAGCCGTCCATGTCAACGGCGTGCAGGCCTATGCCGAGGGCGGCCCGGTGCTGGCGTGCGCCGGCCGCATGCTGACGCGAGGCGCCGCATGAACACGAGTGACAAGACGCTCGACGTGATCGCGCTCGGCGAGGCGATGGTCGAGTTCAACCAGCGCTCCGGCGGCACCACCTACCTCGCGGGCTTCGGCGGCGACACCTCCAACTGCGTGATCGCCGCCGCGCGCATGGGCGCGAAAGCGGGCTACCTCACGCAACTCGGCGACGACGTGTTCGGCGATGAACTGATGGCGCTGTGGCACGCCGAAGGCGTCGATACGCGCGGCGTGGTGCGCATCGCCGGCGGCGAGACGGGCATCTATTTCGTCACCCACGGCGAACAAGGCCACCGCTTCTCATACCGCCGCGCCGGCAGCGCGGCCAGCCGGATCACGCCGGCCTCGCTGCCCACGGGCTTGATCGAGAGCGCACGCTGGCTGCATGTGTCCGGGATCTCACAGGCCATCAGCACCAGTGCGTGCGACACCGTGTTCGAGGCCATCGCGCGTGCGCGCGCCGCCGGCACCAAGGTCAGCTTCGATCTGAACTTCCGCCCCGCGCTGTGGCCCGCGCCGCGCGCGTTGGCGATGCTGCGCGCCACGCTCGCGTCATGCGACCTGTTCTTCCCGAGCGTCGACGAGATCGAGGCGCTCACCGGCCTGGCCATGGCCGACGACATCGTGCGTTGGTCGCATGACCAGGGCGCGCGCGCGGTCGCGTTGAAACTCGGCGCCAAGGGCTCTCGCGTCTCGTCGGGCAGCAACGTCGAAGACGTACCGCCGCACCGCGTGCAGCCGGTCGATGCCACGGGCGCCGGCGACTGCTTCGCCGGCGCGATGCTGGCGCGCCTGGCCGCGGGCGATGGGCTCGCGCAGGCCGCACGCGCCGCCAATGTGGCCGCGGCGCTCAGCACGCAGGGCTACGGCGCGGTGGCGCCGCTGCCGCCTTGGCAGACCGTGCGCGAGCACCTGTAGGCGCCGGGTTTGCGCGTCGCCGCTCAGCGCGCCAGCGATCGAATGCGCTGCGCCTCGGGCGGAAGAAACGAGCGGTCGAACACCTCACGCAGCGCCGGCAGCCGCGGCAGCTTCTTGGTCTCGAC
>JANMHY010000389.1:0-7883 GCA_031375525.1 Burkholderiales bacterium | reverse complement strand
GCTGGCTTCCCCTGCTGGCCAACGTGCTCGGCTGGTTGGTCGCCTTCACCGTCTCCTTTGCCGGTCACCATCTGCTGACCTTCCGTGGTCACGGCGCTGCGCTGCGTTCGGCAGCGGCCCGTTTCTTCATCGTTTCCGCAGGCGGTTTCGCGGTCAACGAAGCGGCCTACGCGATCCTGCTCGGCGGGACCGGCTTGCGATACGACCTGGTGCTCGCGCTCGTACTCGCGGCTGTGGCCGTGCTCACTTATCTGCTGAGCCATCACTGGGCGTTCCTTCGCAGGCCAGCGCGCTAGCGACATCGGGCTGCGCCCTGTCGACCCGCCACAGAGCCGTCTCGGGCCGACTGAGTGCGACCTGCGCGCCGGACAAAAATGAAAAGCGCAGGCCGTCCTTGCTCGCACCAATCACCCAACTGACAGGCGATGCACACAGGCGTGCTGCAAGCGATGTTGGCCCGATCAGCACTGCGCTTGCACGTCCGGGCGCAAACCGTCCCGCGTCGGCCAGCTCCTTGCGCCAGTCGTCCCGCCTGCTGACGCCGGCGCCTGTCCAGTCGTCAACCACTTCGACCGGACCGGGAATCCTGGCGTAGAAGGGCAGGTCGAAGTAGTAGTTGCCGAGCATGACGACGGGCTCCTGCGCCGCGCGCTGAGTGGAGAGTGTCGCGGCGAGTTCCCGCGACGAACGCAGGGGATGGAAGGCGAGCGCCGCCACCGCACCGAGGCTCAGCACCACGGTGATGGCCACGCTGGCCCGCCATAGGCGCTTGGCGCGCGCCGGCGGCGTGCCGAGCGACATGATGTAGCCGTCGGCCATCAGCATGGCCAGCGGCGGCACCGCAGGCAGGATGTAGCCGACGAGCTTGGATCGGGGCAGCGAGAAGAAGACCACGACGACAACGACCCACACCACCAACAGCAGGCGGACCGGGCTGCGTTCGGGTTCACGCTCGGCGTCGCTCAAGAAGCCGTGCTTGAACGGCCGCGTCAACCACGGCAGCCAGGGCAGCGACAACAGCAGCAGAACCGCCGGGAAGAACCAGAACGGCTGCGCGTTGTTGAAGCCGCCCGCGGCGAACCGCCTGAAGTGCTGGACGACGAAGAAATAGTCCAGGAACTCGGCAAAGCGCCACTGCATGGCGACGAACCAGGGCGCCGCCAGCAGCAGGAAGATCAGCGCGCCCGGCCACCAGAACAGCGTCGCCAGCACACGCCAGCGCCGCAGCAGAATCACCCACGATCCGACCACCAGCGCCGGGATGACGAGCCCGATCAGCCCCTTGGCCAACACGCCGATCGCAGCCATCGCGTAGGCCGCCGCGAGCGCCCGGCGATAGGGAAACTTCCACTCGATGCACATCGCCGCGTCGGCCAGCAGCACGATGGTGGCGGTGATGCAACCGGCGACCAGCATGTCGAGGTTGGCGAACTGGCCGCCGATGAAATAGAGCGGCTGCACCAGCAGCGCCAGCAAGGTCAGGCGGGCGGCGCGCTCATCCCACCAGCGTCGCGCGAACACGTACATCGACACCGCGCCGAGCGCGGCGCCGAGAATCGGCGCGGCACGCGCGGCCCACTCGTTCGTGCCGAACAGCGACAGCGAGCCCGCGGTGATCCAGTAGAACAGCGGCGGCTTGTGGAAGTAAGGCAAGCCGTTGAGCGTCGGCGTCAGCCAGTCGCCGGAGCGCAGCATCTCCCAGGCCACGCCGACGTAGCGGCCTTCGTCGGGCAGCATCAGCGGGCGTGCCCAGGCCGTCGCGGCCAGGCAGACGAGAACAAGAGCGGCAATCCCCAGCAGGTCGCGCGCCCGCGGCGGCGACGCCGGTGTCACGCTGGCGCCCGCGTCATGCCCGCGCCAAGCTCGCGCTTGACCACGAACAGCGGCCGGGCCTTGACCTCCTCGAAGACCCGGCCCACGTACTCGCCGACGATGCCCAGCGAGATGAGCTGGATGCCGGCAAACAGCATCAGGCTGACGACGATGGTGGTCCAGCCGTTGACGTTGTGCCCATTGAGGAAGTAGCTCACCGTCAGGTAGGCGCCATACACGAACGCCGCCAGCGCCAGCAAGAAACCCACCGCGCTCACCGCGCGCAGCGGCCAGGTCGTGAAGGCGGTCAGCCCGTCGAGCGACAGGCGGACCAGGCGCCGCGCGCTGAACTGGCTGTGGCCGTGCGCTCGCGCCTCAGGCACGTAGGCCACGGCCACGGCCTTGAAGCCGACCCAGGCATACAGCCCCTTCATGAAACGGTTGCGCTCGGGCAGCGCGAGCAAGGCATCGACGACGCTGCGGTCCATCAGCCTGAAGTCGCCGGCGCCAGTGGGCACCTCGAAGCGGTCGCTGCCGTTGACGAGCGCGTAGAAGCAGCGCGCGCCGAAACGTTTGAAGCGGCTCTCGTCACGTCGGTTCTCGCGCACGGCATAGGCCACATCGGCCCCGGCCAGCCAGTGATCGAGAAAGGCCGGGATCAAGGCGGGCGAGTGCTGCATGTCCGCATCCATCGTCACCACGACTTCTCCCACGGCGGCTTGCAGACCGGCGGTGAGTGCCGCTTCCTTGCCGAAGTTGCGCGACAGTTGCAGCACTTTGAGGCCGGGCTGCCGGGCCCATTCCGCCATTGCCGTCTCGGTGTCGTCGGTGCTGCCATCGTCAACCAGCACGATCTCCCACGCCTGCGTGCAGCGACCGAGCGTGTCGGTCAGCAGCGGCAGCAGACGCGCCAGGTTCTGCGCCTCATTGCGGCATGGGATGACGCAGGATATCGACGGCGCCTCGCGCCGCTTGGCCATCGTGGCATCGTCGCTGCTGGGCACGCAACGCAACTTCGGGCCGTGGCTCACCGCCGCTGCGGCGCTTCGATCGGGGTCGAGATCACTTGGCGAGAGAAGTTGGCGCATCCGAGCCTCCACGGTAATCACTGCGGATTCGACAGTTTTGGCTCGACACACTTAATCTGGACTTAACGCTGGCTCGAATGGTTGCGCGCGCGTCCGCTGACCCTCGAAGCACCTGGTCGTGCCAGCGATGGCACACCAATCGCCTTCGGCCATTGGTCCACGCTCGGCCTGGTCAACCGCCCCGACCTGCTCGGCATCGACACCGGCTGCGTCTGGGGTGGCTCGCTGACCGCCGTGCGCGTCGATGGCGGCAGGCGCGAGGTGGTGCAGGTGCGCTGCGACGCGGCGCAGGCGCACCTTTAGCCGAGGCCGGGCCCGCCGGCCTCGCTCGCTCACCCCGTCAAGGCGCTGGCGGCGGCGCAGGCGTTGGCTCGGTCGGCACGTTGACACCGCCATGGCCCTGGAACAGGCCCTGGTGCGCCGGCGCGAGGAACGGGAAACGCGGCAGGAAGTCCTTGTCGTTGACCTCGACACCCTTGCCCAGTCCTGCGGCCGGGTTGCCGGCAACGATCAGGCTCAACAAGACCGTGTTGACGTTGACCTGGTGCTGGTTCGGCAGCGCACCGCCGCCCAGGCGGCGCCCGTTCGGAAAGCGCGAGTCGGTGGCGGCGTCGAGCGTGAGCACGTCGCCGGTGAAGCCGTCGGCCACCGGGATCGGCCGGTCCAGGTTGATCGCCTTGATGATGTCCAGGCGCGGACCCTTCAGCACGGCCACCGTGCTGTCGGGAACGCCGAGCGCCTTGTAGATGCCGAGCGCGTCGGCATCGCGCACGAGCACCGGGAACAGCACGTCGGCGCCGAAGTTGCTCACGTCGTGCAGCGGGCTGGTGCGCAGGTACAGCGTCTGCCGCTGCGTGCCGACCAGACCGGCGTTGAACAACGGCAGCGCGTTGCGCCCGACCTGCACCCAGCGCCCCGAGCCTCTCACGCCGGTGATGTTGTTGCCCGGATCGACGGTCTGCGTCTGCTGGCGCTTGATCCTCGCGTGCACGCGCAGCAGGCTGTCGGTGGACATCGGGTCGCGCACGCCGTTGTGGGGGATGCCGTGCGGGAAGATATCCGTCATCGGCACTTCGAGCGCGATCGAGAAGATGTTGAAGCCCGTGAACACGTCTTCGATCGGCCCGCGGCGCGCGCCGGGGATGCCTCCCAGGTCGCCGCGGCCGAGGTTGACCAGGTCGAAGATGCCCTTCTCGTCGAGCTGGTACGGGTCGTCGAACTGGCCGGCGATGATCCGGCCGCCGTTGGCCAGCGAGTGGATGTAGCGATCGACGAAGGCCTGGTCGTACAGCCCGACTTCGCGGCTTGCCGGGTCGCCGCTGTTGTAGCCGGCGAAGGGCCCGAGGCCATAGACCAGGCGATCGGTCTGCGGGCCATGGTTGTTGGGCAGCACCGGCAGGTTGGCGCCGAGCGGCTTGTGCCGGCGGTCGTTGTCGTCATCGTCGTCGTCGTTATCGTTGTCGCGATCACCGCCGTAGTCCGCGCGCGCGAGCCGCGTGACCTTCATCGTTTCAGTGCCGCCGGTGAGCTGCCACAGCAGCTCGTTGCCGCCGCCCAGTGGATCGGCCGCGCTCGGCGCCGCTTCGGGCACCAAGGTGTTCTTGAATTCGACGCGGTAGATCACGCGCGAGTGCAGGCTGGCGCCGATGCCGACGTGGAACTCGTAGCGGTAGCCGTTGCACGCGCGCAGCCCCTGGTTGCCCTGGCCCGGCTCGTGCAGCGGGTTGAAGTTCATGATCAGGTAGAGCTTGTCGTGCGCTCCGTTGGACACCCAGGCATAGGTGTCGGTGTTGTCGGCGCAGGGCTCGTTGAGCACCGCGAGCGCCTCGCGGTGGCTCGATGCCGGCACGCCGATCGCCACGGCGGCGAGCAGCGACGCGGCGAGCGTCGTCAGCGACAGTTTGTTCATCGTCTTCTCCTGGCCAGCGGGTAGAGGGAATGGCAGCACCGTGCGGACTGGCCACCGCACCGCGGGCCTCGATGGACTCGTCTCAGCGCGGCGCGGCCACGGCGCCGAGTTGCGTCATCAGCGCCCATTGGTCGAGCACGTTCCAGTGCTCGGTGATGCGGCCGTCGCGCAGCGCGAAGATGTGCATGCCTTCGAAGCGCACCCGCCTGCCGGTGGGCGCGATGCCGAAGAAGTCGCCGCGGTGCGTGCCCTCGATGGCGAAGTACTCGACCACCTTGTCGTCTTCGGCGATCGACTCGGCGATGCGGCACGAGAAGTCCGGAAAGGCCGCGAACATGCAGGCGAAGAAACCCTTGACGCCCTCGCGCGTGTCGGCAAAACCGGCGATCGGGCTGCGGTTGACGAACTGCGGGCTCAGCAATTCGTCGATCACCGACAGGTCGTGCCGCATCTTCACTTCTTCGTTGAAGCGCCGGCTCACCGCCTTGTTGAGTTGCAGGGTGGAGAGTGCGTTGCTCATGATCGTTTGGATCTCCTGCGGGTTGGCGTCATGATCGTCAGGCGCGCACGCCGGCCGCGCATCGTGCGACCTCCCGTAAACATTCGCGGCCCCCACCGCAACCAATCAAACGACGACGATGGATGCGCTGCTCGAACGCGAGGCCGAACTGCAGCAACTGCGCTCGCGGATCGACGCTGCCGTGCACGGCCAGGGCGCGGCGGTGGCGGTGGTGGGCCCGGCGGGCATCGGCAAGACCAGCCTGCTCGCGGCCGTGCGCGACCACGCGCGCTCGGCCGGGCTGGCCGTGCTGGCGGCGCGCGGCGGCGAGCTGGAGCGCGGGTTCTCGTACGGCGTCGTGCGCCAGTTGTTCGAGCGCGCGCTGCGCGAGCTCTCGCCGCGGGCGCGCAAAACGGTGCTCGGCGGCGCCGCAGCACTGGCCGCGAAGGCGCTCGGCCTGCCCGGCGCAGCCGCCAAGCCGAGCGCGGCGACACCGTTCACGACCTTGCATGCGCTGTACTGGGTCTGCGCCAACCTGGCCGAGCGCCGCCCGCTGCTGCTCGCCATCGACGATCTGCACTGGTGCGACGAAGCCTCGCTGCGCTGGCTCGCCTACCTGCAACGGCGAGTCGCCGAGCTGCCGCTGCTGGTGGTCACCGCGGCGCGGCCGCCTGCGGATGCGGCGCAAGCCGAACTGCTGGCCGGTGCGATCGCCGACGCGCTCGTGCAGCCGCTCGCGCCGCTGAGCGAGGCGGCCGTTGCCGCCGTCGTCGGCTCGACGCTCGGCAGCACGCCTCAGCCAGAGTTCGTGCAGGCGTGCCACGCCGCGACGCGCGGCAATCCGTTCCTGTGCACCACCCTGCTGTCGGCGCTGGCCGAAGAGGGCGTGCGCCCCGAGGCCCGCGAAGCCGCACGCGTGATCGCCCTGGGCGCCAGCGCGGTCTCGGCGGTGGTGGTGCATCGGCTGGGCCGCATCGAGCCCGCTGCCGCGGCGCTGGCGCGCGCTGTGGCGGTGCTCGGCAACGATGTCGAGCTGCACCACGCCGCGACGTTGGCGCAGCTCAGCGCCGCACAAGCCGCCGCCGCGGCCGACGCGCTGGTGACGCAGGAAGTACTGCGCACGCAGCCGAGCCTGGATTTCAGCCACCCGCTGGTGCGCGCCGCGGTCCATGAGCGCATCCCCGCGGCCGAGCGCGCGCTGCTGCACCGGCGCGCGGCGCAATTGCTCGCCGGCGAGGGCTTGGCGCCAGAGCGCATCGCCGCGCACCTGCTGGTCGCCGAACCCGCGGGCGACGCTGCGACGGTCGAGTCGCTGCGCGCGGCGGCACGGCGCGCGGCCGCCCATGGCGACGCACGCAGCGCGCTGTCGTTCCTGCGCCGCGCGCTGCGCGAGCCGCCGGCAGCCAGCCTGCGCGCCGCGCTGCTGCATGAACTCGGGGTGGCCGAGCTGGCGGCCGGCGAGATGGCGCCGGCCGCCTTGCACATGGACGAAGCGCGGTCGCTCGAGCGCGACCCGTCGGCGCGCGCGCAGATCGCCAGCGATTTGTCGCAGGCCCTGCTGACCCCCGGCCGCTATGCCGACGCCGTGGCCGTGCTCGAATGCGCGCTCGACGAGCTGGCCGGGCACGACCGCGACCTCGCGCTGCGCCTCGAAGCCGAGCTGTACCAATGCGCACAGATGCAGCCCTCGCTGTACGCCAACGTCAAGGACCGGCTCGACCGCTACGCCGCCGACGACGGCGGCGCGACGCGCGGCGAGCGCGGCCTGCTGGCGATGCGCGCCACCGAAACCTGCCTGCGCACCGGCAGCGCCGCGCAGGTGCGCGCCTGGTGCGAGCGCGCGTTCGAGCGCGGCCTGCAGGGCGACCAGGACGCCTACGCGTCGCTGTGGGGCAATGCGGCGTTTCCGCTGATCTTCGCCGACGGTTTTGCCGCGGCGACACGGGTGACGCAGCGCGCCGTCGACGACGCCCACCAGCGTGGCGCGCCACTGGCCTCGGTGCGCGCGTTTGCGGCACGTTCGATGCTGCACTTTCGCCAAGGCGCGTTGCTGCGCGCCGCGAGCGATGCGCGCACCGCCGTCGAACTGGGCCTGACCGCGGGCTATCGCGTCGCGCTGATCCCGCTGGGCGTGCTGATCGAATCGCTGGTCGAAAGCGGCGAGCTGGCCGCAGCGCAGACCGCGCTGCACGACGCCGGAGGCGACGGCGACGGCGTGATTGCCGAGCGCTTCTTCGACAACTGGCTGTTGCACGCGCGGGCGCTGCTGCGCGAAGCGCAGGGCCGCACCACCGACGCGATGGCCGACTTCGAGCAGCTCGGCGCACGCGGCGAATGCGGCTGGCGAGCGTGGAACCCGGCGATGTTTGCGTGGCGCTCGAACCTGGCGCTGCTGCACCTGCGCGCCGGCCAACGCGCGCAGGCGCTGGCGCGGGCCGAGGAAGAAGTTGCGCTCGCGCAGCGCTGGGGCGCGCCGCGCGCGCTGGGCATCGCGCTGCGGGTGCACGCGCTGGCGAGCGAGCCCGGCGCGCGCACCATCGAACGGCTGCGCGAGAGCGTGGCGCTGCTGGCGCCG
>JANMHY010000383.1:0-9045 GCA_031375525.1 Burkholderiales bacterium | reverse complement strand
GTGAAAGTTCGAGATCTGAAACGTCGTCGGCGGGAAGTGCGCATTGCCGCGGTCCCACTCGGTGCTGGCAAGTTCCGCCAATGCCGGCGCCACCTGGTGAATCGGGTTGCGCGCCAACTGCGGATACGCCACGTGGCCCTGAATGCCCCTGACAGTGAGCTTGCCCGACAACGTGCCGCGGCGGCCGTTCTTCACCGTGTCGCCGAGCACATCGACGGACGTCGGCTCGCCGACGATGCACATGTCGAGTTTTTCGTTGCGCGCTTTCAGGATGTCGATCAAGCGCACCGTGCCATCGACCGCCGGGCCTTCTTCATCGCTCGTGATCAGAAAGCCGATCGCTCCGCCGTGCTGCGGATGCGCCTGCACGAAAGCTTCGACAGCAACCACCATCGCCGCGATCGAGCTTTTCATGTCGGCGGCGCCGCGGCCGTAGAGCAAACCGTTGCGGTGTGTCGGCACGAACGGGTCGCTCGCCCATTGCGCGAGCGGGCCGGTGGGCACGACGTCGGTGTGGCCGGCGAAGGCGAGTGTCGGGCCCTGCTTCGTGCCGCGGCGCAATGCCCACAGATTGGTGACGCGGAAATGTTCGGGGCCGCAGACGATGCTCTCGCATGAGAAGCCCAACGGAGCGAGGCGTTCAGCGATCAGCGCTTGGCAACCGGCATCGTCGGGTGTGACCGAAGGCCGGGCGATCAGTACCTCGGCAAGCCGCAGCGCTTTCATGTCTGCCCCTCGTCTGCGGAGTACCGCAGCCGGTCCCCCAAGGGGAGCGCCGCTTGCTTGGGGCGGCCCGGCGCGGCGCGGCGCGCATTCATCGACGTATCAGACCAAGCGTCCGAAGTTCGTCGAGAGCTTGGCCTCTTCCGGCCGTACGTCGAGAATGATTTCGGAGAAGCTCGCCGGGTCCGGCTCTTCGGGTTTGGGCGGCTGGCGCGAGGTCGGCGTGTCTTGCTGGTTGGCCATGCGCCACAGCAAGTTGCTCGGCGAGTCGGCAAAGGCCAGGCCTTCTTCACGCGTGATCGCGCCTTCGTTGATCAAGCGCGCGAGATCTTCTTCGAAGGTTTGCGAGCCCTCGGACAGCGACTTCTCCATCGCTTCCTTGACGCCGGGGATGTCGCCCTGCTCGATCAGCTCGGAGACCAGCTTGCTGTTGATCATCACCTCGGCCGTCGGGCGGCGCCCGCCGGCAGTGGCGCGCACGAGGCGCTGACAGACGATCGCGCGCAGACCCGAGGCCAGATCCGACAACAGCGCCGGCCGCGCCTCGGGCGGGTAGACACTCAGGATGCGGCCGAGCGCGTGGTAGCTGTTGTTGGCGTGCATGGTGGCCAGCACGAGGTGGCCCGACAGCGAGTACGAGATCGCCGAGGTCATCGTTTCGCGGTCGCGGATCTCGCCGATCAGGATGCAGTCCGGCGCCTGGCGCAGCGCATTCTTCAGCGCGATCTGCAGGCTGTTGGTGTCGCGGCCGACCTCGCGCTGGTTGACCACCGACTTCTTGTTCGAGAACAAAAACTCGATCGGGTCTTCGATCGTCAGGATGTGGCCGGTGAGCAGCTGGTTGCGGTGCTCGAGCATCGACGCCAGCGTCGTGCTCTTGCCGGTGCCGGTGGCGCCGACCATCAGAATCAGGCCGCGCTTTTCCAGTACCAGTTCGCGCAGGATCTTCGGCACGCCCAGCGAGTCCATCGTCGGGATGTTGAACGGGATGCAGCGGAACACCGCCGCGATCGAGCCGCGCTGGCGAAAGGACGAGAGGCGAAAGCTGCCGACCTTGGCGATGCCGACGCCGATGTTCAGCTCCCCGGTGTCGTCGAGTTCTTCCAGCTGCTGCGGCGTCAGCAGCTCGGAGAGCAACTGGCGCGGCTGCGTGTGCGACAGCGGCTGGTCCGACAACTGCAGGATCGCGCCGTTGATCTTGATCAGGATCGGCGTATTGGCCGACAGATAGACGTCCGACGCGTTCTTCTCCGACATCAGCCGGAGCACACGCTCCATGTTGCCGCCGCTGCCGACAGTAGTCATGGTGCCCCCCGCGCAGTGAGTACACCGCACGACCCCCAGGGACCTACAGGGGCCCCTTCGTGGCCCTTGGGGTGCGGGCCGGCTTGGGAGCGGCCCGGCGCTTCGGCCCGCGCTCGTCTAGCGACGTTCATTTCATAACCTCAAGAGCTCGTTGATGCTCGTCTTGGCGCGCGTCCCCGCATCGACCTTCTTGACGATCACGGCACAGTACAACGAGTGGCTGCCGTCGGCGGCGGGCAAATTACCGGAAACGACCACCGAACCCGCCGGGATACGGCCGTAGGTCACCTGGCCGCTGGCGCGGTCGTAGATCTTGGTGCTCTGGCCGATGTAGACGCCCATGCTGATGACCGAGTTCTCCTCGACGATCACGCCCTCGACGACCTCGCTGCGCGCGCCGATGAAGCAGTTGTCTTCGATGATCGTCGGGTTGGCCTGCAGCGGCTCGAGCACGCCGCCGATGCCGACGCCGCCCGAGAGGTGCACGCATCTGCCGATCTGCGCGCACGAGCCGACGGTGGCCCAGGTGTCGACCATCGCGCCTTCATCGACATAAGCGCCGATGTTGACGTAGCTCGGCATCAGCACGACGTTCTTGGCAATGAAGCTGCCGCGCCGGGCCACCGCCGGCGGCACCACGCGCACGCCGGTGGCGCGCATCGCCGCGTCGTCGAGGTGGGCGAACTTGGTCTGCACCTTGTCGTAGAAGCCCAGGTCGCCGGCGCGCATGACCTTGTTGTCGTTCAGACGGAACGACAGCAGCACCGCCTTCTTGACCCACTGGTTGACCGTCCACTGGCCGACGCCCTGGCGCTCGGCAACGCGCAGGCGGCCGGCGTTGAGTTCGCGAATCACCTCTTCGACCGAAGCGCGCAGCTCGGGCGAGTTGGTCGGGTCGAGCTTGGCGCGGTGGTCCCAGGCAATGTCGATGGTGGCTTGAAGGTCTTGGAGGTTCATAGGAGGAGGCTTCTGGTGTAGGAGGCGATGCGCTGGGCCGCTTCGACGCATTCATCGGCACCGGCGACGAGCGCCATGCGAATGCGCCCGGCGCCCGGATTGGCGCCATGCGCGTCGCGCGCGAGCAGGCTGCCGGGCAGGACAGCGACATTGTATTGAGCGAGCAGGCCGCGGGCGAACTCGACGTCGCTGCCAGGCACGCCGGCCCAGAGGTAGAAGCCGGCATCGGGCAGGGCGACGTCGAGCACGTCGGCCAACAGCGGCGTCACGCGCGCGAACTTGTCGCGGTAGAGCGCGCGGTTGGCCACCACATGCGTCTCGTCGTTCCACGCCGCGATGCTCGCCGCCTGAACGACGAGGCTCATCGCGCTGCCGTGGTAGGTGCGGTAGAGCAGAAAGCGCTTGAGCACCTCGGCATCACCGGCGACGAAGCCCGAGCGCATGCCGGGCACGTTGCTGCGCTTGGACAGGCTGGTCAGCGCGACCAGGTTCTTGAAGCTGCTGCGGCCCAGCGCCTGGGCGGCCTGCAAGGCACCGAGCGGCGGCTCGTCGCGGAAGTAAATCTCGCTGTAGCACTCGTCGCTGGCGATGACGAAGCCGTGGCGGTCGCTCAGCTCGAACAGGGTTTGCCACTCCGACAGCGGCATCACCGCGCCGGTCGGGTTGCCCGGCGAGCAGGCATACAGCAGTTGCGTACGCGCCCAGGTGGCGGCGTCGATCCGCGACCAGTCGGCGGCGAAGTTGCGCGCCGGGTCGCTGTTGGCAAAGGCGGTCTGTGCGCCGGCGAGCAGCGCCGCACCTTCGTAGATTTGATAGAACGGATTCGGGCAGACCACCGTCGCGCCGGGCCGCGACGCATCGACCACGGTCTGCGCCAGGCTGAACAGCGCCTCGCGCGAGCCGTTGACCGGCAGCACCTGCGTCGCTGCATCGAGCGCCACGCCGTAACGCCGCTGCACCCAGGCCGCGCAGGCTTGGCGCAGCTTTGGTTCGCCGGCAGTGGCCGGGTACGACGACAGGCCACCGAGCGAGGCCCGGATCGCCTCTTCGATCAACGCCGGCGTGGCATGTTTGGGCTCGCCGATGCCCAGCGAAATCGGCCGGTGCTCGCGCGACGGCACCACATCGGCCATCAGCGCGCGCAGCTTCTCGAAAGGGTAAGGATGCAAGCGCGCCAGCAGAGGGTTCATGCAGTCGATGATAGGCGTGCTAGCGGCGCAGAATGGGTGCCATGGCAGCTCTGAAGGTCTACCGGTTCGCGCTGGCGTGGACGCTGCCGCTGGCCATCGGCGTCGCGGCTTGGCGCTCGCCGTGGGCGGCGTGGGCGCTGATGATGGCGGTGCAGGTGGGCTTGGCGCTCATCGAGTTGGCGGCGCCGCGGTGGCGTTCGCCGGCCGCCGAGCACCGCACGCGCGCGTGGTTCGCATGGTGCCTGCGCGCGCATGTGCTCTGGCAAGCCGCGCTGCTGGTGCTGGGCGTGGGCCTGTCGCAGAGCGCAGCGTGGCCCGCCGTGGTGGCGCTGGGCGTGGCCGTCGGCGGCATCAGCGGCAGCCAGGGCATCACCTTTGCCCACGAGTTGGGGCACTCACGCTCGCGTGTCGATCGGGCCTGCGCCTGGCTGTTGATGGGCAGCGTGCTCTATGCCCACTTCATGGTCGAGCATTACCGCGGCCACCATCCACGCGCCGCCACGCCCGCCGACCCGGCCAGCGCGCGCCACGGCGAGAGCTTGTGGCGCTTCTTGCCGCGCACGCTGGCCGGCAGCGTGGCCAGCGCGTGGCGGCTCGAAGCGCTGCACGTGCGGCAGCGGCGCATCGGCTGGCATCGAAGCCCGCTCGTGTGGGCCACGGCGGCGCAGCTCGCGGGGCTGATGGGGTTGGCGCTGTTCTTCGGCCCCGCGGCGCTGCTGTTCTGGCTGGTGCAAGCGGCCTATGCCGTGTTCCTGCTCGAAGCCATCAACTACATCGAACACTACGGCCTGGTGCGCGGCGAGCGTGAAGCGTTTGCGGTGCAGCACGCCTGGAACGCCGACCATGCCCTCACCAACTGCCTGATCGCCAACCTGCAACGCCACAGCGACCACCACCTGCACGCCTGGAAGCCCTACGCCACGCTCGACGCCTTGCCCGGCCCTCAACTGCCCAGCGGGTACGCGGGCTGCCTGTTCCTGGCCTCGGTGCCGCGGCTGTGGTTCGCCGCCATGCATCCGCGGATCGCCGCACTGAAGGCGGGTGTCGCATGAGCCGCCTGCTCGCGGCGGCCGTGATCGGACTCGGCTTCGCCACGTGCGTTGTGGCCCAGCCGCGCTACAGCTTCGAGCAGACTCGCACGCTCCTGCCGAAGACCATCGTGCCGTCGCACTACAGCCTGGCACTGCAGCTCGACCCAGCGCGTGACCGCTTCGACGGTCAGGCGCAGATCCGCGTCGAGGTGAGCCAGGCGGCACCATCGATCATGCTGCACGCGCAGGCGCTCGATGCGCAACGCGTCACGCTGCGCAGCGGCAAGTTAGCGCGCGAGCTGCGCGTGGTTGCCGACAACAAGAGCCACACCTGGCGTCTCATACCCAAAGACGGCAAGCCCATCGCCGCGGGCCCGCTGCGCATCGACATCCGCTACCGCGGCCGTATCAACGCCAGCGGCCAGGGCCTGTACCGCGCCAAGCACCGCGTCGATGGCCGGCCCGCGGTGATGCTGGCCACGCAGCTGGAGGCGGTCAGCGCACGCATGGTGTTCCCCGGTTTCGACGAGCCGATCTTTCGCGCTGCGTTCGATCTGCAAGTGACGGCGCCGCGCCAGTACGAGGTGCTGGCCAACCAGCCGCGCGTGCAGCGCATGGCGCTGGGCCGCAACGTGCGCCACCGCTTCGCCACCACGCCGTCGATGCCGAGCTACCTGTTCGCGCTGGCCGTGGGCCGCTTCGATGTGCTGCAAGGCGAAGCGGCGGGGGTGCCGCTGCGCATCGTCACCGCACCCGGCAAGCGCGAGCAGGGCCGCTACGCGCTGGCCGTGACGCAGCAGGTGCTGCCGTACTACAACAGCTATTTCGGCACGCCGTATGCGCTGCCCAAGCTCGACCAGCTCGCCGTGCCCGGCACGCGCGACGGCGCAATGGAAGACTGGGGGCTGATCTCCTACGTCGAGAACACGCTGCTCTACGACCCGGCGCGCAGCAGCCCGCGCACCGAGCGCCGCGTCTTCGGCGTCGTCGCGCACGAGATATCGCACCAGTGGTTCGGCAATCTCGTCTCCGTTGCGTCGTGGGACGAGATCTGGCTCAACGAGGCCTTCGCGACGTGGATGGACAACAAGGCGGCCGAACGCTTCCACCCGGAGTGGCAATCGCAGCTCTCGGCACGCGGCTGGCTGGATGAAACGATGGAGCGCGACGCCACCGCCGCCACGCGCGCCATCCGCTCCGGGCCGGTCAACGAAGCGCGCGTCTTCGAGGTCTTCGACGGCATCACCTACGCCAAGGGCGGTGCGGTCTTGTCGATGCTCGAACAGTGGGTCGGCGACGAGGCCTTCCAGCGCGGGCTGGCGGCGTACATGCAGGAGCGCCGCATGGCGCCGGCCACCGCGGGCGACCTGTGGCACCACGTCGGCCAAGCCGTCGGCCGGCCCGTTGGCGCCGTGGCTGCGACATGGACGGATCAGCCGGGATTCCCGCTCGTCGAGGCCAGCGCCGCCTGCGTCGACGGCCGCACCGCCGTCACCTTGCGCCAGCGCCGCTTCATGCTTTCGACCAATTCGGCCGACACCAGCGCGGCCGATGCGACGCAGTGGCAGGTGCCGGTGCGCCTGGCGCGTGACGCTGCACTGGAGACGGTGCTGCTCGACGCAACCGAGCGCCGCTTCGAGCTGCCAGGTTGCAGCGACGCCGCGCTCGTCGTCAACGCCGGCGCCCGCGGCTTCTACCGCGTGCGCTACAGCGATGCGCTGCAGGCGCGGCTGATCGAGCGCTTTGCGTCGTTGCCGGCGGCCGACCGCGTGGCGCTGCTGGCCGACAGCTTTGCGCTCGCGCAGGCCGGCGTGCAGCCGCTGTCGCGCCACTTCGAGTGGCTGGCGCAACTGCCGCGCGTCACCGACAGCGGGCGTGCGCCGCTGTACGCGCTGGCGAAGGCGCAGCTCGGTCAGCTCGACGACACGCTGGCCGGCACGCCCTCGGCCACCGCGCTGCGGGCCACGGCGCGCGCGTTGCTCGCACCCGAGCTCGCGCGCCTGGGCTGGCAAGTGCCGGCCAACGAAGACGCCGAAGTGACGCGGCTGCGCGGCGAGTTGATCGGCGCCTTGGCGCACTATGGTGACGAGGCGGTGGTCGCCGCATCGCGCGAGCGTTTCGCGGCCGCGCTGGCGCCGCGCGGCGTGTTGCCGGCCTCGTTGCGCAGCGCGGTCATCGGCGCCGTCGGCCGGCATGCCGACCAGCGCGAGTTCGATGCGCTGTGGGCCGCGCTGCGCGGCACCGACAACATGGAAGACCGCTGGCTCTACGTCGGCGCGCTCGCGGCCACGCGTGACGCAGCGCGCGCCAAACAAGTGCTCGGGCTGGCGCTGGCCGAGTGGCTGCCGCCGAACGTGGCCACCGACGTGCCGGGCATCGTCGCGCGCACGCCCGAGCATGGCGCTGCGGCCTATGCGTTTTCCGTCGAACAGTGGCCCAAGCTCTCCGCGCGCGCGGGTGCCGGCGTCTTCGGCGAGCGTGCCTGGTTGTTGCCGTCAGCAGCCGGTGGCTTCAATGACCGCGCTGCCGCTGCGCGCTTGCGCGAAGACCAGAAGCGCCTGGCCGGCCCCACCGGCGTCGGGCCGGCTGACCAGATGGCCACCCGCATCGAGCTGCGCGCCGCGCTGCGCGAGCGCGAGGCCGAGCGGCTTGGCACGGCGCTGGCTTCGTGGTCGCCCGCGCGTTGACAGCGCTGTCCGGCGCGGCGCTCGCGGTCGCGCTGCTGTACGCGGCGCTGCTCGCGCTCGTCTGGTGGCAACAGGAGCGGCTGATTTTTCTGCCGACCGCGCTGCCGGCAACGCATCGTTTCGACGTCGGCGCTGATGTGCATGAGGTGGCGGTGGACGTGCCCGGCGCGCGCCTGCACGCCCTGCACCTGAAGTTGCCGCAGCCCAAGGGCGTCGTCTTCTACCTGCACGGCAACGCCGGCAACTTGGACGGCTGGTTCTCCAACCCCGGGTTCTGGCGCGGCTTGAACTTCGATCTGTTCATGCTCGACTACCGCGGCTACGGCAAAAGCAGCGGCCGCATCGCGAGCCAGGCGCAACTCGAAGCCGATGTGCGCGCTGCGTGGGCGAGCATCGCGCCGCGCTATGCGGGCCTGCGCCGTGTTGTCTTCGGACGCTCACTCGGCAGCGCGCTCGCAGCAGGGCTGGCGGCGGAAGTGCAGCCCGAACTGACCGTGCTCGTCAGCTCCTACGAAAGCATGGCCGCACTCGCCGCCGAGCACTACCGATGGGTGCCGCAGGCCGTGCTGCGCTACCCGCTGCGCACTGATCAAGCCTTGGCGCGCGTCAAGTCACCGCTGCTGCTCATTCACGGCGAAGAAGACACGCTGATCGAACCGAAGCACAGCGAGCGCTTGTTGGGCGTGGCGCCGCACGCCGAGCGTGTGCTGATCCCGGGTGCGGGCCACAACGATCTGCAGCAGTTCCCGGCTTACCTCGAAGCGCTGGCCAGGCGCCTGCGCTAAAGAGCGCCGCGGCAGCCGGGTGCGCCGCAGCGGCAGGCGAGCTTGCCGTCGTGGTGCGTTTCGCCGTAGTCCACCGTCAGTTCTTCACCGACTTCGATACCCCGCAGCGCATAGAACTCGACACGCCCGTTGCCGATGAACAGCCGCGCGTTCGGCTGGCAGCTGTGGTTGGTGAAGCGCATCGGGTCGGTGGACTTGCTGAAGTCGATCGCCCGCCGCGCCGACAGCTCGACGATCATGATGCGCTCGTGCCGTGTCGCCCGGATGCGCGCTTCTTCGACGCTGACGGCCTCGCCGCGGATCTCGCCGATCTTCACCCGCGCCGGGATGCCTTCGGCGGCGAACACGCCGTGGCCGTCGATCGGGC
>JANMHY010000308.1:0-3092 GCA_031375525.1 Burkholderiales bacterium | reverse complement strand
CTTCGCGCCGGCACGGTACACGTCAACCAGTACGACGAAGACGACATCACCGTGCCCTTCGGCGGCTACAAGCAAAGCGGCAATGGGCGAGACAAGAGCCTGCATGCGCTGGACAAGTACACCGAGCTGAAAACCACCTGGCTGCGGATCGATCCGGCCTGAACTCCCCTGACAAGGAGGTTCGCGATGAACCACTCCAAGAACGAACAGCTGATGGCCCGAAAGGCGGCAGCAACGCCGCGCGGCGTCGGCGTCATGGGCACCTTCTTCGCCGAGCGCGCACAAGGTGCCGAGCTGTGGGACGTGCAAGGCCAGCGCTACATCGACTTTGCCGGTGGCATCGCGGTGATGAACGTCGGCCACGGCCACCCGAAGGTGATCGCGGCGATCGAAGCGCAGTTGAAGCGCTTCACGCACACCTGCTACCAGGTCGTGCCGTACGAGAGTTATGTCGCGCTGGCCGAGAAGCTGAACCAGATCACGCCGGGCACGCACGCCAAGAAGACGGCGCTGTTTTCCACCGGCGCCGAAGCGATCGAAAACGCAGTGAAGATCGCGCGTTCGTACACCAAGCGCAGCGGCGTCATCGCCTTCGGCGGCGCCTTCCATGGCCGCTCGATGTTCGCCGTGGCGCTGACCGGCAAGGTGCAGCCCTACAAAGCCGGCTTCGGCCCCTTCCCGCCGGAGATCTATCACGCGCCCTTTCCTTGCCACTGCGCGTCGCTGGCCGAAGTGAAGAAGGCGATGCAGCACCTGTTCAAGGCCGACATCGAACCGTCGCGCGTCGCCGCCATCGTCTTCGAGCCGGTGCAGGGCGAAGGCGGCTTCAATGTCATCCAGGCCGAAGCGGTGACGTGGCTGCGCGAGCTGTGCGACGAACACGGCATCGTGCTGATCGCCGATGAAGTTCAAACCGGCTTCGGCCGCACCGGCAAGATGTTTGCGATGGAGCACTTCGACGTCGTGCCCGATCTGATGACGATCGCCAAGAGCCTGGCCGCCGGCACACCGCTGTCGGCCGTGACCGGCCGCGCCGAGATCATGGATGCGCCGGCGCCCGGCGGCCTCGGCGGTACTTACGCCGGCAACCCGCTGGCCATCGCCGCAGCGCATGCGGTGATCGACATCATGGCTGAGGAAAAGCTGCCCGAGCGCGGCGCGAAACTCGGCGAGCAGCTCAGGGGCGTGTTGAATGGCTTGAAGCCGCGCGTAAAGCAGATCGCCGACGTGCGCGGCCTCGGTGCGATGGTCGCCGTCGAGTTCAACGACGCCAACGGCCAGGCCGATGCCGACTTCACCAAGCGTGTGCAGGCCGAAGCGCTGAAGCGCAAGCTGATCCTGCTGACCTGCGGCGTCAACGCCAACGTCGTGCGCTTTTTGTTCCCGTTGACGACGACGCAGGCGGTGTTCGACGAAGCGATGGCGATCCTGTCTGAGTCTGTCTTGGCGTCATGACAGCCCCCAGCTCACTTCGTTCGCAGCCCCCGAGGGGCGCGTCCATGCCTTGGGGCGGCCCGGCGGCACGGCCATGAAAGCCATCCGCGACCGCCTCGCCGCGCAAGGTGTGCACAGCGTGTTGGTGCAGTTCACCGACATCCACGGCACCGCGCGCGGCAAGCTCGTCCCACTGGCGCACTTGGACGACGTGATCGTCACAGGCGCCGGCTTCTCCGGCCCGTCGATCTGGGGCACCGGCCTGGCGCGCACCGGCACGCGTTCCGAGTACTTCGCGCGCGGCGTGCCGAGCACCGCGCAGGCGCTGCCGTGGCTGCCGGGCGTGGCCCGCATCGTCGGCGAGGGATTCGTTGCCGGTGAGCCGTTCGACGCCTGCCCGCGCCAGGTGCTCTCGGCACAAGTTGCACGCCTGGCGAAGAAGGACTGGACGCTGCAAGTCGGCATCGAGCCCGAGTTCTTTTTGTTGAAGCGCGACGGCGCGCGCTGGCTGCCGGCCGATGACCGCGACCGCCTCGACAAACCGAGCTACGACCTGAAGAGCCTCGTGCGCCAGTTGCCGTTCCTGCTGCAACTACAAGACACGCTCGAACGCTGCGGCCTCGACGTCTTGCAGCTCGACCATGAAGACGCGCACGGCCAGTACGAAGTCAACTTCGCGCACACCGACGCGTTGGCCACGGCCGACCGCGTGATGCTGTTCAAGCTCGCCGCGCATGCCATCGCCGAACAGCATGGCCGGGTGTTTTCGATGATGCCCAAGCCCTTTGCCAATCAGCCGGGCAGCGGCATGCATTGCCACGTCAGCCTGTGGCACGGCCATGGCGACAACATGCGCAATGTCTTCATCGCCCACCGCGCCGACGGCTCGCTCGACACGCAAGCGCTGCTCTCGCCGACCGGCCGCCAGTTTGTCGCCGGCGTGATCGCGCATGCAGCGGCGCTGACTGCACTGGCCGCGCCCACGGTCAACTCGTACCGGCGGCTGACGGTGGGCGAGTCGATCACCGGAACGACTTGGGCTCCCGCTTACGTGGCGCAAGGCTTCAACAACCGCACCGCGCTCGTGCGCACGCTGCACAGCCGCTTCGAGTGGCGCGCGCCCGACGCGTCGGCCAACCCGTACCTGCTGCTGGCGGGACTCATCGCCGCCGGACTCGACGGCATCGAACGAAAGCTCGACCCTGGTCCCGAGTGCGACGACGATCTGTTTGCGCTGACGATCGCCCAGGTGCGCGAGCGCGGCATCGCGCTGCTGCCGCAGTCGCTGGAAGAAGCGATCAGCGCCCTCGAAAGCGACACCGTGATCGGCGGCGCATTGGGCGACACGCTATTGCGCGAGTTCTGCGCGTTGAAGCGCGACGAGGCCGCGGCGTATGCGCGTGACGCCAGCCCGAGCGCGCACGTCAGCGATTGGGAATTCGACCGCTACGTCACCGCCTTCTGACTCACGCCGCGCTCTCGCACCATGACCACCGTACCGTCTATTCCGACACGCGTCATCGACTCGCACACCGCAGGCGAGCCGACCCGGTGCGTGGTCAGCGGTGGGCCTGACCTCGGCGGCGGCACGCTCGCCGAAAGGCGCGAGCGCTTTGCCCGTCAGCACGACGCATGGCGCCGGGCCCTGGTCTGCGAGC
>JANMHY010000324.1:0-9639 GCA_031375525.1 Burkholderiales bacterium | reverse complement strand
GCCGGAGGACAGCTTCAGGTTCAGGTCGCTGTAGGCATGCGCGTACTCGTAGGCCTGCACGCAGACGAAGGTGGCGCCGAGGACGACGGTGATCCACATCCACAGGATCGTCTTGGCGCGCTGGTTGGCGAGCAGCGCGTGGTGCGCGATCGTCAGCGTCACGCCCGAGGTCAGCAGCAGCGCGGTGTTGATCGTCGGCAACGGCCACGGGCCCATCGTCTGAAACGGCTCGACGGTGTCGGCCGGTGACGCGGTGACGCCGCCGCCGGCGCTCGGCCAGACGGCCTTGAAGTCGGGCCACAGCACCTGGTGGTCAAGGTTGCCGAGCATCGGCAGCGCATGGTTGCGTGCCCAGTACAGCGCGCCGAAGAAGGCGGCGAAGAACATGACCTCGCTGAAGATGAACCAGCTCATGCTCCAGCGGAACGACACATCGACATGGTCGCTGTAGAGCTTGCCTTCGCTCTCGCCGATGGCCTGGCTGAACCACTGGAACATGATCACCGCCCACATCGCCAGGCCGCCGAAGACGAAGAACTTGCCCCACGACGCGCCGTTGATCCACTGGCTGGCGCCGAAGATGATGAACAGCATCGACGCGGCCACCAGCGCCGGGTGGCGCGACGGCTGCGGAATGAAGTAGTGCGGCGTTGCGCCGTTGGTGTGCGTTGCTGCGCTCATGTTTGCCTATCACTCCTCGAACCAGAATTCTTAAGCGTCAGCCCGCGGCCACGCCGCTGCTGATGACCCACTTCACGATCAACACCAGCACCAGCACGAACACCGCCGCGCTGATGACGCCGGCCACGATCACATGCTGCGGCTTCAACTCGGCAACGTCGCGCTCGTGCTCGCTGCGCTTGCGCACACCAAAAAACGACCAAGCCACGGCTTTGAACGCACGCGCAACGTTCATAGCGCTCCCTTGCCTTTGACCTCGAAGAACGTATAAGACAACGTGATCGTCGTCACGTCCTTCGGCAGCTTCGGGTCGATGACGAAGACCACCGGCCACTGCTTCTTCTCGCCCGGCGCCAGGATGTACTCGTTGAAGCAGAAGCACTCCAACTTGTTGAAGTGCGGGCTGGCCTGCATCGGCGCATAGCTCGGGATCGCCTGCGCGGCCATCGTCCGGTTCTGCACGTTCTGGAACTCGTACATCACAGTGGCGAGTTCGCCGGGATGCACTTGCAGCGAACGCTGCGCGGGCCTGAACTCCCACGGGCCGCGCGAGTTGGCGTCGAACTCGACGGTGACGGTGCGCGTGCGGTCGATCTGCGTGTTCGGCGCCACGGCCTTCCTGCCGAGCGCCGACGTCGTCTGCTCGGACACCGACAGGACGTTGATGCCCAGGGCATTGCAGATCGCGCGGTACAGCGGCACCAGCGCGTAGCCGAAGCCGAACATCAGCGCCGCGATCAGCGCGAGCTTGGCCACGAGCTGTTTGTTGTCGCGCAGCAGCCGCTGGCTCATCGCAAGAGCACCATCTTGGCGATGAAGCCGAGCGCGAAGACCAGCGCAATCGAAGCCAGGATCAGACCCAGCTTTCGGTTGGCTTTGCGTTGCTCGTCGCTCGAGGGCATCAGTACCCCAGCACGCGCGTCGCCGCGTTGTTCAGCTTCGGCGGCGTTTCAAAGGTGTGCCACGGCGCCGGCGACGGCACTTCCCACTCCAGGCCTTCGGCACCGGCGCCGTCAGGGTCGTTCCACGGCCGTTGCGGGGCCGGCTCGCCCTTGCCGCGCATGCACGGCACGACGACGAAGAGGAAGAAGAAGACCTGCGTGAAGCCGAATCCGAACGCGCCCACCGACGCGATGGCGTTGAAGTCGGCGAACTGCATCGGGTAGTCGGCATAGCGGCGCGGCATGCCGGCCAACCCCAGGAAGTGCATCGGGAAGAAGGTGATGTTGAAGAAGATCAACGAGGCCCAGAAGTGCACCTTGCCGCGAAACTCGTTGTACATCACGCCCGTCCACTTCGGGCTCCAGTAATAGAAGCCGGAGAACAGGCCGAACAGCGAGCCGGCGACGAGCACGTAGTGGAAATGCGCGACGACGTAGTAGGTGTCTTGCAGCTGGATGTCCACCGGCGCCATCGCCAGGATCAGGCCGGTGAAGCCGCCCATCGTGAAGACGAAAATGAAACCGACCGCGAACAGCATCGGCGTCTCGAAAGTCATCGAGCCGCGCCACATGGTCGCGATCCAGTTGAAGACCTTCACGCCCGTGGGCACCGCGATCAGCATCGTCGCGTACATGAAGAACAACTGCCCGGTCACTGGCATGCCGGTGGTGAACATGTGGTGCGCCCAGACGATGAACGACAGGATGGCGATCGACGCCGTCGCATAGACCATCGACGTGTAGCCGAACAGCTTCTTGCGCGCGAACGCCGGGATCACCGCACTGACGATGCCGAAGGCCGGCAGGATCATGATGTAGACCTCGGGGTGGCCGAAGAACCAGAAGATGTGCTGGTACATCACCGGGTCGCCGCCGCCGGCGGGGTTGAAGAAGGTGGTGCCGAAGTGGCGGTCGGTCAGCGTCATCGTGATCGCGCCGGCCAGCACCGGCATCACCGCGATCAGCAGGTAGGCGGTGATCAGCCAGGTCCAGCAGAAGAGGGGCATTTTCATCAGCGTCATGCCCGGTGCACGCATGTTCAAGATCGTGACGACGATGTTGATCGAGCCCATGATCGAACTCGCGCCCATGATGTGCATGGCGAAGATGCCGGCGTCCATCGACGGGCCCATCTGCAGCGTCAGCGGCGCGTAGAGCGTCCAGCCGGCAGCAGGGGCGCCGCCGGGCATGAAGAATGAGCCGACGAGCATCAGCGCTGCCGGGATCAGCAGCCAGAAGGACAGGTTGTTCATGCGCGCGAAGGCCATGTCCGCAGCGCCGATCTGCATCGGGATCATCCAGTTCGCGAAGCCGACGAAGGCCGGCATGATGGCGCCGAAGACCATGATCAGGCCGTGCATCGTCGTGAACTGGTTGAACAGCTCCGGGTTCACGAACTGCAGGCCGGGTTGGAACAGCTCCGCGCGGATGCCCAGGGCCAGCACACCACCGACCATCAGCATCGTGAAGCTGAACAGCAGGTACATCGTGCCGATGTCCTTGTGGTTGGTGGCGAACAACCAGCGCCGCCACCCGTCGGGATGGCCATGATGGTCATCGTGCGCGTGGTCGTGCTCACCGTGACCAGCGTGACCGGCGGCGTGACCTTGAGGAAGAACTGCACTCATCGTTGTGCTCCTGAATCTCTCGAACTCGAATCAGCTCGCGGACACGATGTCCACGCGGCGCGCGCGGGCGGCGTCGGCGCCGCTGCCGGCTTCGACCTGCGACGGCTTGCGCAACTCGATGCGCCCGGCCGGGATGCCGCCTTTGGTCAGCGCATCGCGCACCGCGAACGCACGCTGCTTGGCCAGCTCGGCGTTCTTTGCGGCGCTGCCGCTCGCATCGACATAACCCGACAGCGCGATCTTGGCGTCGGGCTTGGCCTTCAAGACCTCGATCGCCTTGTCGAGCACCTGTTGCGCACCGCCGTCTAGCGCGCTCTTGCCAGCGGCGAACAACACCGACAACGGCAGGCCGCCGGTGGCAGTCGCGGCCGAAATCGCGGTCGCCGCTGCGGGCGCCGCCGTCGTTGCAGGCACTGCGGCAGCGGTCGTGGCCGCCAACGAGGCCGGCGTCTTGCCCGCGCGCACCTCGGCCACTTCAGCCGGCTGGATCAGCTTGCCGGTCTTGTTGCCCCAGGTGTTTTTCGTGTATGTCGCCACCGCCGCCAGCTCGGTGTCCGAGAGCTGTTTCCACGACGGCATCGCGCCGTTGGCCGCGCCATTGAGCAGGGTCTTGATCTGGTTCAGCGGATCGTTGAGCACCAGCGCGCTGCCGTCGAGTGCCTTGATCTTCGCCGCCGGGTTGCCCTTGCCGTCGGCCTGATGGCAGGCCACGCAGTTGGTGGCGTAGATCTTCTCGCCGCGCGCGGCCAGGTCGGCCAGCGCCCAGACCTTGCTCGGATCGTCGGCCGCGGCTTTCAACTCCGCCTGCTTGTCGGCAGCCCACTTCGCGTACTGCTCCTGCGACACCACCTTGACGTGGATCGGCATGTACGCATGTTCCTTGCCGCACAACTCGGCGCACTGGCCGTAGAAGTCACCCGTTTTCTCGGCGCGGAACCAGGCGTCACGCACGAAGCCGGGGATCGCGTCCTGCTTGACGCCGAAGGCCGGCACCATCCAGGCGTGGATGACGTCGTTGGCGGTGGTGATGATGCGGATTTTCTTGCCCACCGGCACGACCAGCGGGTTGTCGACCTTCTGCAGGTAGTTGTCGGTGGCCGGCGGCTTGCCGCTGCTGCTCATCTCGCGGTGCGTGACGTCCAGCGTGGAGTAGAAGCCGATGCCTTCGCCCTCGCCCTTCAGGTAGTCGTAGCCCCACTTCCACTGGTGGCCGGTGGCCTTGATGGTGATGTCGGCGTTGGTGGTGTCCTTCATCGCCACCACCGTCTTGGTGGCGGGCAACGCCATGGCGATGACGATGAAAAACGGCACCACGGTCCAGGCGATCTCGACCGTCACGCTCTCGTGGAAATTGGCCGGCTCGGCGCCCTTGCTCTTGCGGTGCTTCAACACCGAATAGAACATGACGCCGAACACCGCCACGAAGATCACCAGGCAGATGATCATCACGTAGTTGTGCAGCCACTGGATTTCGACGGCGAGCTTGGTCACCGGCGGGCGCAGATCGAGCTGGTTGACCGCTGGGCCGCCGGGCAGGTCGTTCACCGCCAGCGCAGCGGATGCTGCGACAGCGCTCAGCAGGGCGAGGCAGGTTCGCGCGACGGGACTCATGAGCTTCTTCAGGCCGATCATCGTGGTCTCTTCGTTGCGGTTTCTTCGTGGATGTCGTTGTTGGCGGCCGGCCTGCTGTGTGAGCGCAAGGCAGCGCGCAACTCCTGGGCCAGACTGTGGCGCAACTCGGGACGCAGGTAGCGACCGATGCGCGCAGTGCGACCATCGCCGGCCACTTCAATCAGCGAGCGGTCACTGGACAGCGGTTCGACGCGCACCCAGGCGGCGCGAAACTCGCTGCGCTGCATTTGCGGGCCATGCTGATGTTCCACCGACAGCGCTTCGCCGGCCAGCGTGATGCGCTCGTGGTCGGTGGCGTGGCGCGCGTAGATCAGCAACGCAGCGCCGACCAGCAGCAGCTCGATGCCGGCAAAGGCCAACACCGGCGAGGCGCCGGCCCAGGTGAAACCAAGCGCGATCGTCAGCGACACCGCGCACAGCGAGGCGTACACCGCGAACAACTGCCGCGGCGTGATCGAACAATTGCGCTTGAGCAACCACTCGATGCGCTGCGCACCGTCGTCTTCCACGGACCTGCCGAAGCGCCACGCCGACGGCGGCACGCCGGCCACGGGCCAATAAGCAGGAGCGATCGTGGTGTTCATCGAATTCGGTGCCAGCATCACGCGTCGGAGAGCGCGGAAAACAGCAAACGATTCTATCCGAGCGACGCGTCTTTTCGGCCCGTGCGCGCCATGCGTTGCAAGTCGGCCGCGGACAAGCGCGTCTCGCCGGCCACCGCCAGGCGCGGCGGCGGGTTGAAGGCGTGGCCATAGACGATCTCGAACTCGAGGGCGATGCGGCCGTCGGCGCCGGCTTGTTCGGCCAGTGCGGCGTCGAGCCGCGCGCGCCAGCGCGGCGTGCGCAGACCGGCGCAGCGAGCAGGGTCGGCATTGACGCCCAGGCCGCGCAGCTCGGCGCGCAGCGCAGCGGGCGTGGCCCAGGTCAGGCGCAGCACTTCCTGGTCCATCACCGGGTCGGCAAAACCGGCGCGCACCAGCATGTCGCCGAGGTCGTGCATGTCCACAAAAGGCGCGTGAGCCACGCCCCAACCGGCGTCGCGGTAGGTCTGACGCAAGGTTCTCAGCGTGTCGGGGCCGAGTGTCGAGAACATCACGAAGCCCTCCATGGACAAGGCCCGACGCCACTGCGACAGCAAGGCACCCGGGTCGGCCACAGCGTGCAGCATCATGTTGGCCCACAGCAACTGCGCTTGCCCGTCGGGCACGGCGCTCTCGGCCACGAGATCTTCGGCGCGCCAGCGCTGCGCCGACCACCACGGTGCGGCGGCTTTCGGCCGTTGCATCACTGCCGCGGGTTCGACGCGAACCTGCTGCGCTTTCGGATACGCTGCGCGCAAGAGTTCGCTGCTGCCGCCGCTGCGCGACCACCAGTCGATCACCACCGTCGGCACGCGCTTCATGATCTGCAGCCGCTCGGCCATGCGCCGCGCCACTTCGCCGTGCAGCCACGGCGGCTCGGGCGCCAGCGCCTGGCGCTGTTGCCAGCGCAGCAGCGCGGCGCGGTCGATCGCGCGCGCAGTGGTGCTGTCGCTCATCTACAGGCGCTGCTCGAAAGCGATCAGGTTGCCGTCGGGGTCACGGGCGACGAACCAGCGCGTGCCCCAATGCGTGGCTTCGGGCGCAAACAACGCCGCGCCCTTGGCAGCGAGTTCGGCGTGGCGGGCATCGACGTCATCGACCATCAGGTGCAGTGTCGGCCGCGTGCTGTTGATGCCGTGCGACTTCGAATGGTCAGTGGCCGGATGCGGTTCGGCGAGCACGATCGCCATGCCGCCCGGCGAGGCCAGGGACACGCCGCGCGGCTCGCCGTTGCCGCCCCACGAGAAGCGCTCCGTCCAGCCGAGCGTGTCGCGGTAGAAGGCGAGCGAAGCGTCGAACGAAGCGGGTTCGACGAAGACATGGTCGAAGCGATCACTGACCATGGCAAGCTCCTTGTCGTGAAAGCGATGTTCGATCTTCCCACGCAATGCGCCGTCTGCCGCGGCTGGAGCGCGCGCCGTGTCTGCGCGGATTGCGTGCAGCGCCATGCGGCGTTGCGGCTGCGCTGCAGCGGCTGCGCCATCGGCGTCACGCCCGGCGTGCTGCGCTGCGGCGCCTGCATCACCGCGCCGCTGCCGTTTGCGCATGCAGTGGCCGCCGTCGACTACGGTTTCCCGTGGAGCGGCCTCGTCAGTGCGCTGAAGTTCCATGCCGCGCTCGACCTCTGCGACGGCCTGGCGCAGTTGTTGGCCGACGCCGTGCGCCACAGCGCGGCGCCATGGCCGCAACTCGTCCTGCCCGTGCCGCTCGGCGCCGACCGTCAGGCCGAGCGCGGCATGAACCAGGCCTGGGAGCTGGCGCGTCGCGTGGCAGCGCGGCTGCAACTGCGATCGCACGCCGGACTGCTGATGCGCCGTGTCGAGACGCCGCACCTGGCCGAGCTGCCGCGCGACGAACGCGCACGCGCGATCCGCGGTGCGTTTGCATTGGCGCCCGGGGCGACAGCGTTGCTGCGCGGGCAGCACCTTGCGCTGGTCGATGATGTGATGACCACGGGGGCCACCGCAGCCGAAGCGGCACGTACGCTGCTGGGTGGCGGCACGGCATCGGTTCAACTGTGGGTCTTTGCTCGCACCCCATGATGTTCAACATCGTCCTCGTCCACCCCGAGATCCCGCCGAACACAGGCAACATCATCCGCCTCGCGGCCAACACCGGCTGCGCGCTGCACCTGATCGAGCCGCTCGGCTTTTCGATGGACGACAAACAACTGCAACGCGCGGGCCTCGACTATCACGAGTACGCGGCCGTGCAGCGGCATGCGTCGTGGGCCGCGTTCCTTCAATCCGCGCAGCCCGATCGCCAGCGTCTGTTTGCGTTCACAACACGCGGCAGCCGACCGTTTGCGGAAGTCGCTTGGCAAGCCGGCGACTGGCTCGTCTTCGGCAGCGAAACCGCCGGCCTGCCAGCGCCCTTGCGCGACAGCTTCGACAACACCCACCGCGTGCGCCTGCCGATGCGCGCCGGCCAACGCAGCCTCAATCTCAGCAACGCCGCCGCTGTGGTGGTATTCGAAGCCTGGCGGCAACGCGGCTACGCCGGCGGCGAGTGACTACGTCTCGCTGCGCGCCTCGCGGCCCATCAGCAGGCGCATCGCATCGGCTGCCTGCAAGCGACCATCGAGCACGGCAACCACGGCTTGCGTGATCGGCATCTCGACGCCGAGCGTGCGCGCGCGTTGCAACACCACCGGCGCGCTGTAAACACCCTCGGCGACATGGCCGAGTTCAGCGAGCACTTGCGCCAACGGCAGACCCTGCGCCAGACGCATGCCGACCTTTCGGTTGCGCGACAAGTCGCCGGTGGCGGTGAGCACGAGATCGCCCAAGCCCGACAGCCCCATGAAGGTCTCGGCGCGCGCACCGAGCGCGACGCCAAGGCGCGTCATCTCGGCCAGTCCGCGCGTGATCAGCGCGGCGCGCGCGTTGAGGCCGGCTTGCAAGCCGTCGCACAAACCAGTTGCAATCGCCATCACGTTCTTCACCGCGCCGCCGACTTCGACGCCGATCGGGTCGCTGCTGGTGTAGATGCGCAGCACGTCGCTGTGAAAGACCTCGGCCGCGGCCTCGCGCAGTGCGTCGTCGGCGCTCGCGGCCACCAGCGCCGTCGGTTGCTCGCGCGCGACTTCTTCGGCGAAGCTCGGGCCCGACAACACGCCACACGCGGCGCGCGGCCGCAACTCGCGCGCGATCTCGTGGCCGAGCCAACCGCTGCCGGCTTCGAAGCCTTTGCACAGCCAGAGCACTGGCGCGTCGCCGGGCACGGCGGCGAGCATCGTGCGCAGGCCCGACATGGGCGTGGCGATCACCGCGAGACCACTCTCGGCGTGGCGCAACGCGGAGATCGGATCGGCGCTGATCGACAGTGCCGGCGGCAACGGCACGCCGGGCAGGTAGCGCGCGTTCTCGCGCGCAGCATTGATCGCGGCAGCGTGAGCGGCATCGCGCGCCCACAACATCACTGCATGGCGCGAGGCGGCCTGCACTGCGAGCGCGGTGCCCCAGGCGCCGGCGCCGAGGATCGTGACGTTCATGCGAACGCCTGGTGAGAGTTCAGTTGACCGATGTCGCCCCGTTGCCCTGCGCCGCCAGTTGCTGCTGTTGCGCTTCGAACATCGCCTGGAAGTTGACTTCCGACAACGTCACCGGCGGAAAGCCGGCGCGCGTGCAGACGTCGGAGACGATCGCGCGCAGGTACGGATAGACCATGCCCGGGCAGGCGATGCCGAGGATCGCCTGCGTCTGCTCGCCCAGATTGCGCAACTCGAAGATGCCGGCCTGCTTGGCCTCGATCAGGAACAGCGTGCGCTCGGCGAGCTTGGTGGTGACGGTGGCGGTGACGCAGACTTCGTAGATGCCCTCGGCCACCGTCTCGGCCGAGATGGCGAGATTGATATCGACGTTGGGCTGCTGCTGGTCGAGCAGGATCTGCGGCGAGTTCGGCTGCTCCAGCGACAGGTCCTTCTGGTACATGCGCTGGATGTTGAAGACGGGGTTGGTGTCCGGCTGGGCTTCGGCCATGGTGGGTGCGTCCAAAAGTGATCAACCCGCTGAGGTCAGCGGGTTTGTGCGAGCGGGATTATGGCCGAGGGCTTCAGGCGGCTGGCTGCAACAACGGCATCAAACCGCCGCGCTGATCGAGCGCGATCAGGTCGTCACAGCCGCCGACATGCGTCTCGCCGATGAAGATCTGCGGCACGGTGCGGCGGCCGGTGAC
>JANMHY010000305.1:0-3595 GCA_031375525.1 Burkholderiales bacterium | reverse complement strand
CGCGCGGGGGTGGGGGCCCCAACGGGCCCCATCCCTACACCGGGTGTGTCTTCCCCCGCGGGGGGCGACAACGTGGGGCCCAACAGGCTGCGCCGGCCCCCCCCCTATAAGTTGGCCCGCCACGACTTGCGCGGCACTGCGTTCGTCGGTCAGCGCCGCCACATGCGGCAGCACGGTGATCTGGGGGTGATGCCAGAACGCATGCGCGGACGGCAGCGGCTCGGTGTGGAACACGTCGAGCACGGCGCGGTGCAGGTGGCCGCTGTCGAGCGCTGCGAGCAGGTCGGCATCGACGACATGCGCGCCGCGCGCCAGGTTGACAACGCTCGCGCCGCGCGGCAGCGACGCAAAAAAGCGCGCATCGAGCAGGCCGCGTGTGGCCGGCGTCAGCGGCAGCAGGTTGATGACGATCTCGGCCGCGGCGAGCAAAGGCGCGAGCGCTGCGGCCTCACGCGCGCGCCAGGTGCCGACGCGGTAGCCCTGCGCGGACAGGCGCGCTGCGACCGCGCTGCCCATCCGGCCCGCGCCGAGCACGAGCACTGAAACTTCGTCGGCGCGCCGCTGCCCCTGCGGCTGCCATTGCGCGCGCGCCTGTTGCGCCGCGTAGTCGAAGAAGCGCCGGTGCAAGCCGAGCACGGCCCATAACGCCGTCTCGGCCATCGCTGCGTTCATGGCGGGATCGACCATGCGCGCCAGCGGCACCTGCGCCGGCACGGTGGCGTCGCCGAGCAGCTTGTCCACCCCCGCCCACAGCGACTGGATCAGGCGCAGCTTCGGCAGCGCCGCCAGCGCGCCGGGCGCCGGGTTGGCAACCACGGCCACATCGATCAGGCTGCGGTCGAACGGCTCGTCGTCGCGCTGCCAATGGCACTGCGGCGCCGCGGCGCGCAAGGCGTTCCACCACGCCTGGCGCTCGGCAACGTCGAAGCGACCGCACAAGAGCACGTTGAGCGGCGGGCCGCCGGGCTCGACGTCGATGATCGGCATGGCCGCTACCCGACCGCAAGTTGCAGCGCGCGCGCCAGCGCGGCCACCACCGTCTGCTCGCGCACGGCCGCGCGGTCGCCGGCGAGTTGCAGGCGCTCGGCCTGCACCGCCATGCCGCGCTGCGCCATCGCCAGCCAGACCAGGCCGACCGGCTTGTCGGCCGTGCCGCCGCCGGGGCCGGCGATGCCGGTGACGGCGACGGCGATGTCGGCCGCCGAACGCAGCAACGCGCCCTCGGCCATCGCGCGCACGACCGGCTCGCTGACCGCGCCGTGCTGCGCGATCAGCAGCGCCTCGACGCCGAGCTGCTCGGTCTTGGCGGCGTTGCTGTAGGTGACGAAGCCGCGTTCGAACCAGTCGGAGGAACCGGCGAGCGCGGTGCAGGTGGCGGCGACCAGGCCGCCGGTGCAGCTCTCGGCGGTGACCAGGCGCCAGCCGCGCGCACGCAGCGCGTCGGCCAATGGCGCCACCCATTGCGCAGCGAGGTCGGCGTCGAGCAATCGGCTCATGGCCACGCGAAACGCCACAGCGCCATGACGAGCAGCGTACACAACGCCGCCACCAGGTCATCGGCGACGATGCCCACGCCCTGCATCCAGCCGCGCGCGCGCTTGAAGCGCCGGTCGGTCCAGCCGATGGGGCCGGGCTTGACGGCGTCGAAGAAGCGGAACAGCACGAAGGCGACGCACTGCGCCAGCGCGCTTGCCGGCATGAGCAGCCAGAGCACGATCCAGAAGGCGACGATCTCGTCCCAGACGATGGCACCCGGGTCCGCGGTGGCGAGGTCGTTCGCGGTGCGCGCGCAGGCCCAGACGCCAACGACGAGCGAGGCGCCGATCACCGCGCCCCAGCCCGCCGCACCCAGCCAGCGGTCGAGCACCAGGAACGCGACCCAGGCCCACAGCGTGCCCACCGTGCCCGGCGCCCACGGCGACAGGCCGCTGCCGAAGCCGAGCGCGATCCAGCGCGAGGGATGGCGGCGCATGAAGGCGGCACTCGCGCGCAGCGCGGCCCGGTTCTCGCGCTGCTCTGCGTTGCGCCCGGTCGGCGTGGCGTCGGTGATGTCGTCGGCGGCCATGCGGGTCAGACCTTGAAATGGTCGAAGCCGGCAAACGCGGCCGCCACCGGCTGGCCGTGGCGATCGACGACGCGCACGCCGGGCACAGCGTCGATGCGGCCGATGCAGCTCACCGCCACCTGCGCCGATGCGCCGGCGGCACGCACGCGCTTGGCCTGCGCTGCGGGCGCGGTGAAGAGCAGCTCGTAGTCGTCGCCGCCGGCGAGCAGGCATTCGCGCCGCAGTGCGGTGGGTTGCGTTGCGAGCACGGCGCTCATCGGCAGCGCATCGGCGTCGATCGTCGCGCCGACGCCGGAGCGCGCGAGCACATGGCCGAGGTCACCGAGCAGGCCGTCGCTGACGTCGATCGCGCTCGTCGCCAGGCCGCGCAGCGCCATGCCCAGCGCAACGCGCGGCGCCGGCTGCTCCATGCGCGCGCGCGTCGCTTCGAACGCGTCGGTGCTCAGTTGAACCGTGCCCCGAAAAGCCTCCAGCGCCAGGCGCGCATCGCCCAACTCACCGCTGACCCAGACCGCGTCGCCGACGCGCGCCCCCGAGCGCAGCAGCGCCTGCCCCGGCGGCACCTCGCCGAAGACGGCGATGCAGATGGCGAGCGGTCCGGCCGTCGTGTCGCCGCCGACGAGCTCGATGCCATGCGCATCGGCCAGCGCGTACAGCCCGCGCGCAAAGCCGTCGACAAACGTTTCATCGACGCGCGGCATCGACAGCGCCAGCGTGAACGCCAGCGGCGAGGCGCCGCAGGCCGCCAGGTCCGACAGGTTCACCGCCAGCGCCTTGTGGCCCAGGCGATCCGCTGGCACGGTGGACAGGAAGTGCCGGCCTTCGACCAGCATGTCGGACGAGACGGCGAGCTGCATGCCGGGCGTGGGTTGCAGCAACGCGCAGTCGTCGCCGACGCCGAGTGCAGCCCGACGGACCGGTCGTGTGAACCAGCGCTGGATCAGATCGAATTCGCCAATAGACATGGCCCAGAGTCTAGGCCGGCGGCCAACACGCAGGGGTTTGCCCGAGTGCGCCACAGCGATCAGCGTCTAAACTGTGTTCTGTATACAGAGTACAGACCGACTACTGCTACCGATCGTATGGCCGCCGAACTGCACCGACTCGAACTCGCGCCCGATCTGGTGGACCAGGTCTATCGTGCGCTGATCGACGCCATCAGCACCGGCGCGCTGGCGCCCGGCGCGCGCATCACGCAGGAGGATCTGGCGGCGCAGCTCGCGGTCAGCCGCCAGCCGGTGCTACAGGCGCTGCGGCTGTTGAAGCAGGACGGGCTGGTGGCTGATGCGCCAGGGCGCGGCCTGCAAGTCGCGCCGCTGGATGCGAAGTGGCTGGCCAACGTTTATCAAGTGCGCAGCGCGCTCGACGCGCTGGCGGCGCGGCTGGCCTGCGCGGCCGGTTTTGCGTATGACGCCGATCTGATCGCGCGCGGCCGACGTGCCGCGAAGTCCGGCAAGGTCGGCGCGATGATCGACGCCGACATCGAGTTCCATGCCTCGATCTACGCCGCCGCCGACAACCCGCTGATCG
>JANMHY010000244.1:0-1559 GCA_031375525.1 Burkholderiales bacterium | reverse complement strand
GCGCTGATCGGCGACGTCACCGACGACGGCTTCGTCTTTCGCGTCGATCTGGCGCTGCGGCCCAACGGCAATTCGGGCCCACCGGTCGTCAGCCTGGCGATGCTCGAAGAGTATTTGCAGACGCAGGGCCGCGAGTGGGAGCGCTTTGCGTGGCTGAAGAGCCGCATCGTTGCGCCGCGCGCCGCGGTGACGAGTGGGCGTGCGCTGGCACTGCGCTCGCTGATCACGCCGTTCGTCTATCGGCGCTACCTCGACTACGGCGTCTTCGAAGGCCTGCGCCAGTTGCACGGCAAGATCCGCGAAGAAGCGCAGCGCCGCGCCGCCGGCCGCCCCGAGCGCAGCAACGATGTCAAGCTGTCGCGCGGCGGCATCCGCGAGATCGAGTTCATCGTGCAGTTGCTGCTCGTCGTGCGCGGCGGCCAGTTCCCCGAAATCCGCACGCGCTCGACGTTGAAGGCGCTGCAGCGTCTGGCCGCGCGCGGCCTGATGAAACCGGCGGCGGCCGAGCGCCTGTCCGAGGGCTACATCTTCCTGCGCCGCATCGAGCACCGCATCCAGTACCTCGACGACCAGCAAACGCATCTGCTGCCGGCCGGCGACGACGACCTGGCCTGGCTGGCGCGCTCGATGCAGCTGTCGTGCAACGCCGACGCCTGCGAGTTGCTCGATTTGCTCGGCGCCGTGCGCGAGGTCGTGGCCGCCGAATTCGACGCCTTGCTGCACGAAGGCCGCGGTGTCGCCGCCAGCAGCGACAACGGCGGCTGCAAGGCCTGTGGGCCGGGGCCGCAGGCGATCGACAGCGACGAGTTCCTGGAGCACCTGCCGCCGGCCCTGGCCGAGCGCGCGAAACGCTGGGCCGCCAGCCCGCGCGTGCAGACGCTGCGCGATGCCAGCAAACAGCGCCTGGCGCGCCTGGTGCAGCGCGCGGCCGACAGCGTCGCCCAGGGCCGTTGCAGCGACGACGCCGCGCTGCGCTTCATCGACTGGGTCGAGCCGTTGTTGAAGCGCGAGAGCTACCTGGCGCTGCTCGTCGAGCGGCCCGAAGTGCAGCAGCGCCTGCTGAGCTTGCTCGGCCTGGCGCGCTGGCCGATGCGCTACCTGATGCAGCACCCGGGCGTGATCGACGAGCTGGCGGATTCGCGCATGGTCGCCGGGCGCTTCGACCGCACTGAGCTCGCCGCCGAACTCAACGAGCGCCACGCGGCCTGGGAGCGCTCGGGCGAGGCCGGCGAAGAAGCGCTGCTCGACACGCTGCGCCGCGCCCACCACGCCGAGGTTTTTCGCACGCTGGTACGCGATGTCGAGGGCCGCTTGACGGTCGAGCAGGTGGCCGACGACCTGTCGGCGCTGGCCGACGCGGTGCTCGAATGCACTTTGCGCTGGGCCTGGATGCAGTTGAAGCAGCGCCACCGCGACGCGCCGCAGTTTGCGATCGTCGCCTACGGCAAGCTCGGCGGCAAGGAGCTCGGCTACGGCAGCGACCTCGATGTCGTCTTCGTTTTCGACGACCACGAAGAGCCCGACAGCGACCGCGCGTTCGAGGTCTATGCCGCCTTCGT